>JAMOAX010000019.1:0-28435 GCA_039908555.1 Magnetococcus sp. DMHC-8 | reverse complement strand
TGACATCCAGGGCGGTGGTGGGTTCGTCGGCGATCAGCAGGGCCGGGCGACGGGCCAGGGCCATGGCAATCATCACCCGCTGCCGCTGGCCGCCGGAGAGCTGGTGCGGATAACTGTCCAGACGGTGTTCCGGGTCGGTGATGCCGGTCATGGCCAACAGTTCCACGGCGCGACGCCGCAGTGCGGGCAGGTCGTTGTCCGACCCGACGGTGCGGTCCGGGGCAAAGGATTCGGCCAGTTGGCGAAAAATGGGATAGACCGGGTTCAAGGCGGTCATGGGTTCCTGGAACACCATGGCCACCTGCTGCCCCCGCAGATGGCGCAAGGGTTCGGGGGCCAGACGGGTGATGTCGGCGCCCCGCAGGCGAATGGCCTGGGCGCGAACCATGGCGTTGGCCGGCAGGAGTTGCAACAGGGAGAGGGCGGCCACGGTCTTGCCACTGCCCGATTCCCCCACCAGGGCCACGGTTTCGCCGGGCTCGATGGTCAGAGAGAGATCCCGCACGGCCTCGACGAGGCCGGCTTCGCCCTTGAAGTGGACCTGCAACCGGTCAATTTCCAGGAGTGGCTCGGACATGCTCAGGCCTCCTTGCGCGGGTCCATGGCGTCGCGCAGGGCCTCGCCGATAAAATTGAGCAGCAGCAGCATGGTCACCAGGACCATGAAGGTGGAAAGGGAGATCCACCAGGCCTCCATGTTGGCCTTGCCCTGCTGGAGCAACTCCCCCAGACTGGGGGTGGAAGGGGGCACCCCCAGGCCGAGAAAATCCAGGCTGGTAAGGGCCAGGATGGTGCCGGAGATGCGAAAGGGCAAAAAGGTGATGACGGGGGTCAGGGCGTTGGGCAGCAGGTGGCGGAACATGATGGCCCGGTCCGAGGCCCCCATGGCGCGGGCCGCCTTGACATAGGACATGGTGCGGGCCCGCAAAAATTCAGCCCGCACATAATCGGCCAGCCCCATCCAGCCAAACAGGGAGAGCAGGACGATCAGGATGACTATGCTGGGCGTGAAGAGGCTGGCAAAGATGATCAGCAGGTAGAGTTCCGGCATGGCCCCCCAGATTTCGATCACCCGCTGCAGGAGCAGATCGGTGCGACCGCCGAAGTAGCCCTGGACGGCGCCGGCCAGGATGCCGATCACCATGCCGATGACGGTCAGGGTCAGGGCGAACAGGACCGACAGGCGGAAGCCGTAGATCAGGCGGGCCAAAATATCCCGGGCCCGGTCATCGGTGCCGAGCCGATGGTGGCGGTCGGGAGGGGCGGGGGCCGGGTGGGTCAATTGGCTGTCGATGCTGTTGAAGCTGAAGGGAACAGGTGGAAAAAGCACCCAGTTCGGGCTCTGCTGCAGCCTGTTCAGGATATAAGGGTCCTTGTAGTCCGCCTCGGTGACAAAATCCCCACCGAAGGCGGTTTCCGGGTAGGTCTTCAGCAGGGGAAAATAGTAGGTTCCCTGATAATGGATGAGCAGCGGCTTGTCGTTGGCCAGCAGTTCCGCCCCCAGGGAGAGGCCGAGCAGTACGGCAAAGATCCACAGGGAGAGATAACCGCGGCGATGTTCCCGAAACCGCCGCCAACGGCGACGGATGATGGGCGAAGGAGACCAGATGGGCATGGCAACCGGTTGTCCAGACAAAGATGGGCGATCAGGGGGGACAGTGTGCTGTCTGTCGGCACAAACGGCAACCCTTTTTCTTGGCCAGGATGGTTGGCCCGGCTGCGGACGGCATCCCGCCCATCATGTCATGCGCAACGCACCTCACATGCCTCGCCCGGCGACCTGTCCTGGCCATGCTGACAGCCCATTCATGAACATCATATTCCCCCTGCACTTGACTTTGGAAAACACACGCGGTACGCTCCAGGGCCTGGTCCGGGGCCGGCCCATGGAACCCGCAACCACGCATCCACACAACGGGCGTGGTTTTATTCAAAGAGGGGACAGGCCATGCTGAACAAAATCGCCGCTGCGCATTCCGACAAAGAAACCACCATCATCATCAAAGGCCGGTTCATCTTCGACCTGCACCCGCAGTTCAGGGCGGCCTATCTGGTCGGCAGTGATCAAGACAACAGGCGTTATACCATTGATATGGGCGGTGTGGAATATATCGACTCCTCTGCCATCGGCATGCTGCTCATGATGCGCGAAGAGACAGCGGCAACCAACGAGAACATCACGATCGTCAAGGCCAGTCCGACGGTCCTCAAGGCACTGAAAATGGTTGGTTTTGACCAACTGTTCACCATTCTGTAGCCGGCCCGTGGTACAGGGCGGTGTCCCACCGTCATGCCCGTCGCAACAACGTCATGTACAGCTGCAACAACTGCTGACTCATGGCTTCCAGGGTCAACGGCTCCACCGTCTGCCGGGCCGCCGTACCCATGGCGGCGCGCAGCGACGCATCGCCCTGCAACAGGCGCAGGTTGGCCACCAGGCGCGCCCGGTCCAACGCATCTCCCAGCAGGCCGTTCTCGCCATGCCGGATCAGATCCGCCGCGCCGCACTGGTGCGACGTCACCAGTGGCAGACCCGCCGCCATCCCCTCCAGGGCCACGTTGGGAAACGGATCGTACCGCGTGGGCAGGACCAGCAGATCCGCCGCCCCGTAGAAGGGCTCCACCACCCGCTGTCCCCCGGCAAAGCAGACCCGTTCTCCCACCCCCAGGCGCCGCGCCCGCCGTGCCAGTCCACGGCTGTGCCGATCCTGGCCCACCACCATCAACCAGACCGACTCGGGCAACTCGGCCAGCGCCTCCAGCAGGATCGGCAACCCCTTGCGCTGAAAACCGGACCCCACAAACAGCAACAGCAACACCTCCCCGGGGATCGACCAGCGTTGTCGCGTCTCCTCTCGCCAACGGGCGCGCAGGGACGGATGAAACCGCTCCGTGTCCACCCCGCTGTAGATGACATGCAGTTTGCCCGCCTCCACGGCAAAACAACGGCTGATCTCGTCACGGACCATCCGGGAATTGCAAATGACCGCCCGCAACCGGGGGCTTTCGAACAGGCGTCGTTCGGCGGCCAGCAGATAGCGATGGTAGGGGCTCAACGCCGTCGCCAAACGCCCCGGCCAGCCCAGGGTGCGGGCCCGCTCCGCCAGCCAGACCCGATGCACGCCGTCCCCCGCCCGATAGAGGTCACACCCTTCCATCCGTTCGTGGGACTGCACCAGGTCAAAGTGGTGCCGTTCCAACTGTCGGCGCACGCAGCGGGCAAAGCTCCAATCCCGCCACAACCGCCCCCAGTGGGGCGGGTCGCACAGGATGGTCCGCAGTCCCCCCACCTCCCCCGCCCAGCGACGTGCCAGCAGGGTGATCGCCACCCCGGACTCTCCCTGCAACGCCCCCATGGCCCGATCCAAAAACCGCTCCGCCCCGCCAAACGGCGTGTACCGCTGGCGAATCAAGGCCAAAGAAACAGGAGGAGAGGGGTTGTCCATGACGTGATGCCAGCATTGCCCATCATGTTGACTGCCGGCGCAGGCCAGCCGGCAGGACCCGACACTCTGCCGGACAAAACGATGATCAGGGCCGCAAGGTACATGCTTTTCTGCGACAGAAAAAGGGGAAATATGCAACAAAATGATTGACCTTCCCTTTGCGGCACGCCATCATGGCCGTGCGGAAGGCATCCCAAAGCACATGAACCGATGGTTCCCAGCCACAAAAGAGTCCAGCATGACCCGCAATTTTGTCCCCCGCATCGATATCCTGCCGCCGCCACAGCGTCGCCTTTGGGATGAGCTGGCCGCCGTACCAACGGAGTTCGTGCTCTACGGTGGTACCGCCATTGCGCTGCACCTCGGACACCGTGAGTCCGTGGATTTCGATTTTTTCGGCAACAGGTCACTCGACCCGGCCAGGCTGGTGCCCGCCATGCCCTTTCTGGCGGGAGCCGTGGTCACGCAGCGCCAGCCTGATACATTCAGTTGCACGGTTGATCGCGGTGGCGTGGTCAAGCTCTCATTTTTCGGATTGCCGGGCATTCCGCGTTTGCACTCTCCGATGATTGCACCCGACCACGGGTTGCAGGTGGCCGCGTTGCTCGACCTCGCGGGCATGAAAGCTGCCGTGGTGCAGATGCGCGCCGAGGCGAAGGACTATCTTGACATGGATGCCTTGCTGACCGACGGCAGGATTGATCTGCCGTCGGCACTCGCCGCCGCGCAGGCGATCTACGGAACACAGTTCAACCCGCAAAGCACATTGAAGGCACTCTCCTACTTCGAGGATGGCAATCTGCGCCGCCTGCCACAATCGGTCAAGGATCGGTTGGTGAAGACCGCGTGCGCCGTTGACCTGGATCGCCTGCCGGTGATTGTCGCGCCTGACCGCGTCACCAACCCTGACAGTCAACAGCCTGTCACAATGCAATGAACACCATCCCTCTCACCCCGGATACGGAAGCACTGGCGCGTCGTCTTGTCTGGTTCGAGGAACCGGAAGAGGCTTTGTCCGATACGGGCCGTTTTGTCGCCTACGCGCTGGCGCGGGCAACGCACGAAGAGATGAAGCTGTTGCGGCGTTTTTTGACAGAAGACGATCTCCGCGACGCGCTCGACCACGCGCCATCGGGCATTATTGATCCGCGTTCATGGGCCTATTGGAATGCCAAAATGGGACGCTATCCCGCGCCACCCATGCCGACGCGCCGGTTTGGTTAGTGTCGTGGCATGGGCCGACCTGGTGGGGCAACCAACCTGATTTGGCCGGTACAAGCCGTCCCAGAATCGCCAGCTTGCCTGCGGCGCATGTTGACAACGCCGCAGCAAACAGCGGCTGCGGCTCCTTTGAAAAATAACGGCAACCGCAACGGCAAAACCCCAGGGCGCTGCCCTGGACCCGCCAGGGGGGTGACCCCCCTGGACCCGCAGCCATTTTTCAAAGCCTGTCAAATCAGCTTGGTTGAGCCACCAGCCCATCTGCACATTTTTCCTGGCAACGGGAAGAGATGTCCGGGTATACAGAACGGTGACCGATACAGGGGTGCCCGGGCGCCCGAATGACAGACAGGAAGGGGGGCCGATGCGCATTCTGCACACCGAATGGTCCGATGGCTGGGGCGGACAGGAGCGACGCATCCTCTCCGAAATGATGGGCATGCGCGCCGCCGGCCATGAGCTGCTCCTGGCCACCCGACCCGGTTGCACCATCAGCACCCAGGCCAGCGCTGCCGGGTTCGAGGTGGTGCACCTGCCCTTCTCCGGCAGCCTGGACTGGCGCACCATCTGGCCCCTGCGCACCCTCCTCAGGCAACGACAGGTGACCGTGGTGAACACCCACTCCGGCAAGGATGCCTGGACAGGGGGGCTGGCCGCCAGACTGGCCAAAACCCCGGTGCTGGTGCGAACCCGCCACCTGAATCTGCCCCTGCGACGCAATCCGGTCAACTTTATCCACTATCTCCCGGACCGTCTCATCGCCTGCGGCGAACCGGTCCGCCGCAACCTGACAGACCACTGCGGATTTCCCGCCGCGCAGGTCGTCTCCATCCCCACCGGTATCGATTTCGACCGGTTCCAGCCTGGCCGCCACCGTACCGCCGTGCGGGCCGAACTCGCCATTCCGGCCACGGTACCCGTGGTCCTGATGGTGGCGGTGATCCGGGCCGTCAAACGCCACGAGGTGGGCTTGCGCGCCTTTCACCACCTGCTGGCCCGTTTTCCCGATGCCCATCTCGTGCTGGCCGGAGACGGACCCATGCGCACCCAGATGCACGACCTGGCCGCCGCCCTGGGGCTGGGCGGCCAGATCCACTTTCTCGGCCACCGGGACGACGTGCCGGACCTGATGGGCATGGCAGACCTGCTCCTGCTCACCTCCCGCTCGGAAGGGGTCCCCCAGGTGATCACCCAGGCGCTGGGCGTGGGACTGCCGGTGGTCGCCACCCAGGTGGGCGGCGTACCGGAATTGATCATCCACGAACAGACCGGCCTGCTGGCCCCGCCCGAGGCGGTCGACACACTGGCCGACTGCATGACCCGTCTCCTGATCGACCAGGAACTGGCGCAACGCCTGGCCGGGGCAGGCCGGCAGCATGCCCGCCACCGCTTCAGCCTGGACGCCATGGTCCAGGCCACGGTGCACCTCTATCGGGAGATCCTGGCAGACAAGGGCCTGCCCCACCTCCTGCCCTGACGAGGGGGACAGGAGCGAAGCCCCGAAATCTGTTGCCTGCTTCCACAGGCAAGTTGTTCTTGCTGTGTTCCATCCTGCCTGTCAACGGACCCGGCCACGGGTCTCCAGGGCCTGAATGGCCGTCGCCAGCACCCGATCCACGGTGATTTCGGCCATGCTGGCCCCGGCGGTGCACCCCTGGCCGGTACGGGGATGGTCGATGCTGTAGCAGCAGGGATGATCGATGGGACCGGTCAGGGCCGATGAGGAGAGGCAGTGATAAAGGGCCACCATTGGAATGTCAAAGGTGCTCATCATGTGGGTTGGGCCGGTGTCCACCCCCACGTACAGGTCAAGCTGGCTCATCAGGGCCGCCGTCTCCCGCAGGGTCAACCGGCCGGCATGGGAGGTGGCCCGGGACCCCAACTGCTGTTGCAGCCATTGGGTGCGGGCCTGCTCCGCGCCACCCCCCAGGATCACAAAATGCACCGCCGGCCAGAGGGAGATCATCCCCTGGCACAACTGCAAAAAATGTTCGACGGGCCAATCCCGATAGGCCTTGGTGGGAAAACTGGCCACCTGCAGCCCCACCAGCGGGGTCGCGGTCGCCTGCAGCGCCAGACGAAGTCGGGCCGCCGCCACCTCGGCGCCGGTCAACGCCATGGCAAGACGCAAGCCACTGGGGGCAATGGCCAGGGCCGCCGGCAAACGCAACATTTGCAGCACAGCATGCTCCCCCTGAAAAGGGGGCACATCCACCACCCGGAACAGGCGACGGTTCAACGCCTCCTCCCGCTGGCGAAAAGCGACCACCCGATGGGCCACCCGCAGGGCGTAGTCGACCAGGGGCCCATCAAAACCGTACACCAGGGCCCAGTCATGGACCGGCCCGGAGAGGCGTCCCAGCCAGGGGGCACGGCGCCTGGTCATGGCGCCGCACCGCTGGATGAAAGGCAAATGGTGCAGCACCGCCACCCGACCGGGATGGCCCAGTACGGTCAGGTGGGCTTCGGGCAGGGCAGCCGCCACGGCCCGCATGGCCGGTGTGGCAAACAGGGTGTCCCCGATGCGAGAGACATGGATAAACAGGATGCGGTCCGTGGCGCGGGGAACGGTCATCGGCCCAGCATCCGGACCCGCAAGCCGCGCACCATGGCAGCCAGGAGACGCCACCGGTAGTTGATCCGCCCGTCCCACGCCAGACAGGCCAAGCCGTAGCCATAACCGGCGCGCGGATAAACAGCCGCAAACGCGCTGGCGTCCGGCAAGCGGATGGCGGCGGCCTCGTCCAGCCCGTGGGCCGTCCGGGCAAAATCGGGATGATCGCTGTAGATGGTCTCCGGGGCCACGGTCTCCAGGAAGGCCCGCTCGGGGGTGCCCACCCCCACATCATGGATGAACACCATGCGCACCCGACCGGTGGCCAGCAACCGAAAGGCCAGGCGCAGGCTGGCAAATCCCTTTGGGCCATCGATCAGGACCACATCGCCGTCCTGCACCATGGCCGGCAGCAGACGGGTGGCGTCGCCAAAACGGAGATCGACCTGCGCCAACCCCTCCAGGCGCCGGGCGGCAATGGCCACGTCCGGCGAGGCGGGATCATGTTCCAGACTGATGACCGGCAGCGCCGGAAAGATCCGGGCCAGCAGCAGGGTGCTCTGTCCACGGGCCCGTCCGGACTCCAGTACCCGGACGGGTCGGACGGGCCTGGTGCACAAATCGAGAAAATACATCTCCGAAAACAGGATACCTTTGGCCTCATACGGCACACCGGCCACCAGGGCCGCAAACGTGTCCATTCCCTGCTCTGCCGCTGCCACCAGATCGGCCATGGTGTGTGTCATCCATCCTGCTCCCTTGTTGCCGGTTCACCCGTTCCCTGCCACAACCCTTCCCGGCGCAGCACCTGCTCCACCAGCGGCAGCACCTCGGCCAACGTCAACTCCTCCAGGCAACGGCTGCGCTTGCTGCCTTCACAACCGGCCCGCCCGCAGGGTACACAGGACCAGGTCTTCTGAATCACCCAATGGGGAAAGCTCTCCTGCACACCGTTGAGCCGGCCAAAGGGGGAGCCATCCCCCGCCCAGCCGTTGGGCCACGGTCCCCAGTCGTAGGTACCCGAAGGACCATACAGGGCAATCACCGGCACATCCATGGCCGCCGCCATGTGCATCGGTGCGGTGTCCACCCCGAAAAACAGCCGGCAGCGTGCGGTCAGGGCGGCCAACTCCTTGAGGGTCAACAGCCCGCCCAGGTTGATGACCGGCTGGTGACCGGCCTGGGCAATGGCCGCTGCCAGCGCGATCTCCCCCGCATCGGGCGAGGTGGTCAACACCACCTGACACCCCTGTTGCGCGCAAAAATCTGCCACCCCGGCCATGCCGTGCACCGTCCAGCACTTGAAGCGCCAGCGGGAGGCCGGATGGATCTGCACCAGGGGTCGCTCGCCATCCCAACCGGCCTCCCGCAACAACCGCTCCGCCCGCCCGGCATCGGCGGCGGCAAACCGCAGGTGCACATGGCGATCCTGGGGGCCTTCGCCCACCAGATCCAGGTTGTGCAACACGGTATGGCGTATCCCCCCCCGGGGCAGCAGGGTGTGGGTCAACAGACCCCGTCGCCACCATTTGTCTCCCCTTTGACGCCGGAAACCGATGCGCTGCACACCACCGGAAACAAAGGTGGCAATCACCCCCCGATCCCCTTCGGTGGTGTTGAACACCCGATCCGGTCGCCGTTGCCGCAAACCCCGCAACCAGAGCCACTGCCGGATCAGAAAGGCCACCCGCCCCTCCCCGGGACGACGCACCGGAAAGGTGATGACCGCATCGACATGGGGATGACCGGTCAGCATCGCCTCGGTGCCGGCCTTGACCAGTACCGTGATATGGCTGTCGGGATGGCGCAGGCGCAGGGTGGAGAGCAGCGGACCGGTGAGCAGCACATCACCAATGTGACGGGATTTGATCACCAGAATATTCATCGGGCCGGCTCCTGCCGGTGCCAGACCCCCTGCCCGCCTGCGGGCGCCTCCCCCGTCAACCGTACCACCGCTGCCACCACCTCCTCCACGGCAATGTCATCCACCGCCCGGGTTGGTTTTTGCAGGAGCTGGTACGGCACGCCCCAGGGATGCCACCGTGCGGCGGTGGAGTCGCCGAACAGGGCGACCATGGGCTTGCCCAGCCCGGCTGCCAGGTGCATGGCCCCGCCGTCGGCGCAGACCACCAGGTCGCACAACCCCAGACCGGCGATCAACTGGGCCAGCGTGGTGGTGGCCATGGGCACCAGGGGCAGACCGGCGCCTCCTGCCAGAATGTGCTGCGCCTTGGCATCATCGCCGGGATGGAGGGGATTGTCGGCGGCCCCCGGCGACCAGAAGAGCAGGTAACCCCAGTGGGGAAAGAGGGCCGCCAGGGCGTGCAGCAGGGCGACAAAGTTGTCTGCCGGCCAGCGCTGCGACAGCTTTCGGGCACTGATGTGGACACCCACCACCCGCCGCACGGCGGGCGGCAGGAGCCGGTCCAGCCGCTGCCGGGCCAGGCTCTCCTGCCCCGCTTCCGCAGCCAACCGCAGGGGGGGAATCCGCTCCACCAGGCCCATGTCGGGCAGGAGGGCGCAAGCGCACTCCACCTCGTGGGTCCGGCCCATGTCACCCGTGCGCACCAGCAGGTGCCGGGGCGCCACCCAGCGGGCCAACCGCAGGGTGCTGGGGTGGGGACCACCGGGCAGCAGCAGCCAGTCGATGCGCTGACGGCGCAATGTCAGCAGCAGCCGCACCCACTGGAGGTAAATGCCCGCCAACCCCTCGCCGGGGGAACGGTGTTTGGCCTTCCGATAGCTGTACACGGCATCGATATCCGGATTGGCCGCCAGGACCGGCACGTTGTAGGCGGTCACCAGCGCCCCGATCCAGGCGGTCGGCAACTGCTCCCGCAGGGCGCGCAACAGGGGCGTGGTGCAGACCAGATCGCCAATATTGTCCTTGCGCATGACCAGAATACGGAGTGCCGGCGAATCGGTCTGCCTCTCCCCGGACCGGATGGCATCACCGTTCACCGTCTGTCTCCTGGCGCGACCGCCATGGGCGGCGTCAACGGGGCGCTCTGCCAGGCCCGCAGGGTCTCCAGCAACCGTTGGGCACGGTGGGCATAGGTGTGGTCGCGCCACACCCGCTGGCAGGCCGCCTCCGCCAACCGGCGGGCGGCCTGAAACTGGTCCAGATAATGACGTATCCGGGCCACACACTCCTCCAGATCCTGAAAATCGGCCCACTCCACCCCGGGCACAAAATCGTCGCAGGCGTGGCGGCGGGCATCGCTCAACAGGAAACCGCCACAAGCGGGAATGCCATAACAGCGTTCCGGCAAACCCCAGGAGCGTTGTCCGCCATGGTCACAGGCCGCACCATAGTTGAGGTTGATGCGACTGGCGCGGATCACCTCCACCTGCTGCGCGGGGGTCATCTCCAGACTGTGGAACAGGGTCAACTCGATGCCCAGTCCGGCCAGACGCTGGCGCAATGTCTCCAGAAAACGGACCCGGGGCTGGTGTTCCCGATAACGACGGGCATCCAGGTTGCCCAGAAAGGTCACCGGATAGCGATAGCAGGCAGGATCCCGCAGCCCTTCCAGGGTGGATGCCCCCAGATTGTACCATTCGAGCTGGGCCGCATTGGGCAGGTAGAGGGTTCGGGGGGCAAACTGTTCCGCCTCCTGCAGGGAGTGGGAGGCATAGATGTCCAGCAACCGCAACGACCGCAGGGCCCACAGACGCCGTCGACGCACCCCCTTGTACCAGGGGGCATCCCGATCGATCCCCACCACCGGCACCCGCCGTCCCAGCCGGCGGCGCAACCGCCACATGGCCGTCAAATGGCGGGCCGCCTCACAAAAATCCACCAGCACCCCGTCCACCTCCGGTGCGGGCAGGGGATGGGCGCCGGGTATCCAGCGGGTCAGGACGCAGCCCGCCGCAGCCAACGCATCCTCCAGGGCCACGAAAGGTTTGCGAAACGCAATGAGCAGGCGCATTACCGTGACACGCTGGCCGTTTCCGGGTCCGGGGCCACCGTGCGTCGGGCAATGATCCAACCCCGATCCTCTTCGCAACGCCGCAACAGGGTATGAAAGCCGGCCTGCTCCAGATGGGCCCGCAACGCCGGCACGGTGTAGCTCTTGGCCAGATCACAATGGAACAGGATGAGCATGAATTCAATACGCCGCAACACCTCGGCATCTGTCCCCAGGAGGATGGGAAATTCCGCCCCCTCGCAGTTGAATTTCATGAAATCGCAGTGTTCAATGCCCTGCTCGAGAAAATAGTGGGCCAGGGTGTCGGCCGGCACATCCTCGCCGGTCGGGTAGAGACCGCGCATGACGGTATGGCCCCAGTTGGCATCATCGTGGTGCAGGCGGACCGTCCCCTGTCGATCCATCAGGGCCAGGTGGCTGGTCACCACGTTGGTCAGGTGGTTCAAGGCCACGTTGATGCGCAAATAGTCGCAGGTCTCGCGGGAGGCCTCGATGGCATACACCCGGCCCTGGGGCACCCGGCGGGCCGCCAGGACGGTGAAGGCGCCGATGTGGGCACCGATGTCACAGATGACATGGTCGGGCCGGGGCTGGTATTCCGGCAGACCTGCAAAAAACATGTCCTGATCAAAGCTCTGCGCGATCACCTTTTCATCGGCGGTATGCCGGCGATAGGCCATGTCACACCCGCCAAACCGACCGATGGCCAGATGATAACAGACCTCCCCGGGACGGAACGCCCGGCGGGCATTGCGCCAACTCAGGCGCCAGGTGCGCCAGCGCTGCCGCAGATGACGTACAACAGGAGGCAGATGGTCATAGTCCTTCATGGGCAATATTTATCCAGGTTCTGGTCGAAAGAGATCTCTGCCGGCGCGCGTTCCGGCCCGGCACACCCTGATTACCGTTTTTGGCCGCCACGGTCAAGAAGGTAAAAACGGGCGCGAAAGCCGCAGCCGCTTTTTGCTGCGGCGCCCTCAGCATGCGCCGCAGGCAGGCTGGCGACCGTGGCATGGCTCGTCCAATCCGCTTTGCCATCTTCCCCCCTTGACAGGGGGAGGGGGTTCTCTGAAGATCCACGCGCCATTCCGGCAGTCCCAGGGGAGCCATCCGCATCATGAACATTCTGGTCACGGGGGGAGCCGGCTATATCGGCAGTCACACCTGCAAAACCTTGCGGCTGGCTGGCCATGTACCGGTGGCGTACGACAATCTCAGCCTGGGCCACCGCCAGTCGGTACAGTGGGGACCGCTGGTCGTGGGGGAACTGACCGACCAGGCACGGCTGGAGGAGACCCTGCGCACCTTCCGGATCGAGGCGGTCATCCATTTTGCCGCCCGATCCCGCGTGGGCGAGTCGATGCAGGTACCGGGCGCCTACTTCCTGAACAACGTGGCCGGCACAGCCCAGCTGCTGGAGGCCATGCGGCATTGTGCCGTGTCGTCCATCGTCTTTTCCTCCTCCTGCGCCGTCTACGGCGTGCCGGACCACCTCCCCATCGAGGAGGGTTGTCCCACCCGTCCCATCAATCCCTACGGGGAATCCAAACTGGCCATCGAAAAAATGCTGTACTGGCTGGGCGCGTTGCAGGGGTTGCGGTGGGTGGCGTTGCGCTATTTCAACGCGGCCGGGGCCGATCCGGACGGCGACCTGGGCGAACGCCACGACCCCGAAACCCATCTGCTCCCCCTGGCGATCCGGGCCGCCTCCCCCGGGGATTTTCGGCTGGCGGTGTTCGGCACGGACTATCCCACCCCGGACGGCACCGCCATTCGTGATTATGTCCACGTGACCGATCTGGCCGAGGCCCACCTGCTGGCGCTCCAGGCGCTGCAGAATGATCCGGTCAACGCCTGTTTCAACCTGGGTACCGGCCAGGGCACCTCCGTCCGGGAGGTCATTGCCACCGTCGAGGCGGTCACGGGCCAACCGGTCCGACAGATGACCGCCGCCCGACGGGCCGGCGATATTCCCGTCCTGGTGGCCCGGGCCGACAAGGCCGTCCAGCACCTGGGCTGGCAACCGCGCCGCAGTGCCATGCAGACCATGATCCAGGATGTCTGGAACTGGGAAGGCCGCCGGCGGGCCTGAAGGCAGCGCCAGTTGGCAGTGCAGCGCCTGACAGAAATATTTTAAACCGCACATGTCTCGGGATTCGTAGTGGGGCAACCAAGCAGATTTGACCGGTACCAACCGTTCCAGAATCGCCAGCTTGCCTGCGGCGCATGTTGAAAACGCCGCAGCAAAAAGCGGCTGCGGCTGCCTTTTAAAGTCAACAGCAAAATCCCAGGGCGCTGCCCTGGACCCGCCAGGGGGGTGACCCCCCTGGACCCGCAACTGTTTTTGCAATCTGTCAATCCATTCAGCCTGGTCGCCCCGCCAACCCGCCCGCCAGCCAGGATTTCAGATAATATTTGGCAATCCGCCGCCGCAAACGCCAATCCATGGCATTGCGCCACAGCACGGCAAAAATCCCCTCCTGACGGAGACGACGCCACTGCCGGCGGCGCTCGGCGGGGGTGAGTCGGGCCAGCTTGTGCAAAATATTGATCCCCTCGTCCGCCACCCGCCAGCGCAACCACCACTGCAGGTGGGCATCCCCCTCCACCCCGTCGGCCAGACGCTCCACCTCCCGGGTATTGATCTCGTAACTGCGCATGATTTTCAGCAGGGCGGCATCGGTATAGTGCCGTTCCCGTTTCCATTGCCGATAGTAATAGCCGGGGGCCGGATCATACGCCACCCGCTCCGCCAACAGCAGGGCACGGGTGGTCCAGATGACATCCTCGTGGACGATGCCAGGCACAAACCGCAACCGATGCCGTTCCACGAACGCCCGCCGGTACACCTGCATCCACACCATGTGCAACAACGTTTTGTTGGCAAGACGAAAGGCCAGCACGGCCCGCCCGGTGGTGGGCTGCTGTCCCGGGTCATCGCGATAGATGGGATAGTCCGGCTGCCGCCCCTCAAAGTGATACATGGCGTTGCCCAGGGCAATATCCAACCCGGCGGCCACGGCCATGGCGGTCAGACGGGTGTAATAACCGGGCAGCACAAAATCGTCGGCATCGCAAAAGGCCACGAACAAACCCCGGGCCTGCGCCAGACCGGTATTGCGCGCCACGGAAAGCCCCTGGTTCTCCTGCCGCACCACCCGGAACCGGGCATGGCGGCTCGCCTGCTCGGCCAGCATGGCGGCACTCTCGTCGGTGGAACCATCATCGATCAGCAAAATTTCTGTGGTGTCCGCCTCCTCCCCGGTCAAACTCTCCAGGCATTGGGGTAAAAACCGGGCCATGTTGTAGACGGTCAGAATGATCGTCAGCAGCGGTGAGGGGGAGTCGGTCATGGCATGCTCCCGATCGGCCATCCAGCATACCGGACACGGGTTGGTCTGTTCAGGACAGGCACGGGCTTCATGGCAGGTTGCCTCATCGGGTTGACAGTGACAGGAGATGCGCCGCCACCCGTTGTGCCAGCAGACGCCCACCCTCTGCCGACAGATGACCGTCATCGACAAAATGGAGCGGTGCCCAGGGCAGATCCGGTACATCAGCGGCCACCCGGCAGTCCGCCTGACCCGCCGCACAGGCGCCATCGATCATGATGCGGTTGAAACGGGCCATCAGCCCGGGCAGGGCATCATCCTCGATAAAAGGGGTCCACCATCTGGAGCCCTTTTTGCCCGCATACGCCTCGGCATTGAGCACCTGCGGGACAAACAGGGCAGCAGCGCCCGCATGCCCGGCCAGCACCCGCAGGGTGGTCAGGTTGCGCAGGTAGATCCTGTCCACCTCCGGGTCGGGGGTGCGATAGACCTCTTGGGCTGCCTGCGGGGCCGGAAAAAGTTTGGCACCCCACTTTTGCACAAACCGGAAAGTGACCAGATATTCTGCCGCCGCCTGCAGCAGTGGCGGCTTGCCCTCGAACAGGTGCACATCCAGATTGGACAGTTGACTGCGACCATGCCAGTAATAATCGGCTCCGAAAGCGGGGACATGATAGTTGCGCAGGTCATTCCACCCCTCGTAGAACACCACCAGCCGGGGCGCACCCTCCCGGGCCAGCAGCGCCAACTGAATGATGGCCTCTGCCGTGGAATAGCCGGGCACGCCATGGTTGGTGACCGCATACCCGGGACCCAGTTCTTTCTGCAGCAGGGCCGGCCAACTGTCCCGATCATCCACGCCGGTGCCGAAAGTACTGGAACCGCCAAACACCGCCACGCGCACCGCCTCCCCCGGGGGATCGGCCGCACCGGTCCAGCGGGTGGCATTCGCCAGTGTGGTGATGGTTTTGCCGTCCGAGGTGAACGTCACGTGGGCACGGGGACGGGCGGCCAGATAGGGGTGGTACTGGAATACCGCCTGCCCCTTTTGTTCAACCGGCAGCCACACCCCATGCCGGACGCGATAGTTGACCTGACCCACCCCCTCGATCACCACCAGCAGCAGGGCGAAAATGCCCGCATTGATGACCAGGATGTACAAAAACCGGAACAATAACCCTTTCATCCGTCCTGACCCCCACGATCCGTCCATGCCCGAGCCCCGGACATGGCACAGGTTGCGCACTCAATCCCGTTCAAACCGTTCTGCATGGCTGTGCTGCAATGCGGGGTCCTGCGCCTCCTTGCGCAGGAAACAGTTGCCGATGGCCAGGGTCTCCATGCCGGTGCCCATGAAACAGCGGAAGGCATCCTCCGGGGAGGCCACCATGGGTTCGCCACGCACGTTGAAACTGGTGTTGACCAGCACCGGACAACCGGTCTGGGCCTTGAACAGGGAGAGCAGGGCATGATAGCGGGGATTGGTCTCCCTGTGCACGGTCTGGACCCGGGCGGAATAATCCACATGGGTGACCGCCGGAATGTCGGAACGGGGCACATGCAGTCGGGCCAGCCCGAACAGCGCGGAGTCATGGGCCGCCATGGGCCGCCGCCGACCGGGCTGCACCCCGCCCACCAGCAACATGTAGGGGCTGTCCCCATCCAGTTCAAACCAGTCCGCCACCTCCTCCCGCAAAACGGATGGGGCAAACGGTCGGAAGGATTCCCGGAACTTGACCTTCAGATTCAGCACGGATTGCATCTCCGGCGAGCGGGCATCCCCCAGGATGGAGCGTGCCCCCAGGGCACGGGGACCAAACTCCATCCGCCCCTGAAACCAGCCCAATGCCTTGCCCTCCTGGAGTGCCTGGGTGCAGGCCTGCAGCAGGGCCGTCTCTTCCAGCACCTGAAAGCGGGCGCCCTCGGCCTGGAGGCGGCGTTCAATCTCCTCCTGCGCAAACGCCGGGCCCAGATAGGCCCCCTGCATGATATCCCCGTCGCCCGGCACCCGTTCCCGGGGCTGGTCCAGATGGTCATGCCAGGCGGCCAGGGCGGCGCCCAAGGCGCCACCGGCGTCCCCCGAGGCCGGCTGCACCCACAGGTTGGCAAACCGGCCATCCTGGAGAATCTTGCCGTTGGCGACACAATTCAGCCCCACCCCCCCGGCCAGACACAAATTGTTCAGGCCGGTTTCGGCGGCCAGTCCACGGGTCAGGCGCAAAACCACCTCTTCTACCACCACCTGGATGGAGGCCGCCAGGTCCATCTCCCGCTGGGTGAGCGGCGCCTCCGGGTGGCGGGGCGGACCGCCAAACAGGGCGGCAAACCGGTCGTTGGTCATGGTCAAACCGGTACAATAATCGAAAAAGGCCATGTTCAGACGAAACGAGCCATCCGCCTTGAGATCGATCAGGTGATCAAAAATGGTCTGCACATGACGCGGCTCGCCATAGGGCGCCAGCCCCATGACCTTGTACTCCCCGGCATTGACCTTGAAACCGGTGTAGTAGGTAAAGGCCGAGTAAAGCAGACCCAGGGAATGGGGAAAATGGAGTTCCCGGGTCAACAGCAGCCGGTTGCCCCGCCCGACGCCGGTGGCGGTCGTGGCCCACTCGCCCACCCCATCCAGGGTGAGCACTGCGGCCTCCGCAAAGGGGGAGGGAAAAAAGGCACTGGCCGCATGGCTCTGGTGATGTTCGGCAAACAGCAGGCGCTCCTCGCCGGCAAAACCGGCATCCATGGCCCGCAACGCATCCAGCAACATTTTTTTTTGAAACAATTTTTCCTTGACCCAGACCGTCATCGCCTGGCGAAACGACTGGAATCCCCGGGGTGCAAAGGCCAGATAGGTCTCCAGCAACCGTTCAAACTTGAGCAGCGGTTTGTCGTAAAACACCACCAGGTCCACCGCCGACAGCCGTACCCTGGCCTGCGCCAGGCAATAGGCGATGGCCTGTTGCGGAAAATCCGGGTCATGTTTTTTCCGGGTGAACCGCTCTTCCTGGGCGGCCGCCACGATCCGGCCATTCTCGATCAGGGCCGCGGCGCTGTCGTGGTAATAGGCGGAAATTCCGAGAATGAACACGGCGACCGGCGCCCTAGAACAGGGTGTAGATGAAAGGGGCCACGGCAGAGCCCTGGGTCAGCACGATCAGACCGCCCAGCAGGACCAGCATGAACAGGATGGGCAGCAGCCAGAACTTTTTGCGGACCCGCATGAAAGCCCAGAGATCGGCGAGCAGGGACACGGCAGTTTCTCCTGGTTTTGAATCAAAACGGTCGTTTCATGGAGTCCGGTGTCGGGCTCTGGCGAACGATCCAATAACTGTCGGCCTCCGGTTCATATGACAGCCGCAATGGCCGTTGGCCCAGCAGACGCATCAGCAGACCGATGGGGGTGACGACCGTCAAAAACAGCACCCCCATCACCAGGGGCGCCGTGAACCGGTTCAACAGCAGTCCGAACCGGGTCCACAACCGATTGCCGGGCGCCAGCCAACCGGGTCGCCAGAGTGCCACCGGCAGCAGAGCGGCGGCGGCCAGCAACCACCACGGCGACGGCTCAGGCCCGTCCAGCAGAGGATGCAGGCCGACCAGCGCAAACACAGCCGCGAACACCAGTCCGAAGGAACGGTCCGACGCTGTCTTGGGTATAGAGGACATGGGCCGATGTTTCCACCCGAAACGGGTTGACAGGAGGATCCGCAGTGTGCCACGTCCAGCCGGAAGCTGCAATCTTTTTGCGTCGTGTCACGGGCCATCCACCCCGTGGTTTTCCAGCCACAGCAACAGGACAACCAGCGTGTAGGCCAACCGTCGGGAGGCCCGACCGGCCAGGGCCTGCTGCCATAATTCGGTCACCGCCCCGGCCTCCAGGAAAGGGGCCCGGCGGGCCGCCGCACCGATGGCCTGTTCGCACACCTCCCGCCAGGGTCCCTGGAATAGACTCTGCAACGGCACGGAAAAACCGTGCTTGGGGCGCTGCCAGACCGTTGCCGGCAGGGTGCGGCGGGCGATCTCCCGCAGAATGGCCTTGCCGCCGGGACCGGCATGCAGGCGGGCCGGCAGGGACAATACCGACTCCAGCACAGGATTGCCCAGCATGGGCACCCGCACCTCCAGGCCGTGGGCCATGCTGGCCCGGTCGGTCTTGACCAGACAGTTTTCCGACAGATAACTCCACAGATCCGCCCGCATCAGGGTGGCCGTGTCCATGCACCCTCCCCAGGCGTCGATCAATCCATGCCACCGCTCCAGGGTCCGCTCCGGACGACAACCAGGCAACCAGGCCGGGTGAATATAGCGGTGCAGGCTCTTGCGGGAGACCGGCCACGGCCCCACCTCCACCCGACGGTAAAAGAGCAGCTCCCGGCCGGACAGGGTGCGCCGCAACAGGGCGCCGGGCAACCATCCTCCCAGCACCAGCCGCCGGGCCAACCCCTGTCCCGGCCAGGGGGGAAAATCCTTCTCCTGGGCAAAAAACCGGTCATAGCCGCCAAACAGCTCATCCCCGCCGTCGCCGCTGAGGGCCACGGTGACGTGGCCGCGCACCAGCCTGGCCAGGGCGTGGGTCATCACATAGGCCGGATCGGCCAGGGGCTGATCCAGTGCGGCAATGGCCGTCACCAACCCCTCCCCGTCGATGGCCGGGGCATCCAGCAGGTGGTGCTCGCACCCGAAGTGCCGGGCCACCTCCCGGGCGTGGGGTGTTTCGTCAAAGCCCGCCTCGGCAAAACGCAGGCTGAACACTTTCAACGGCCTGGCGCCCGCCTCGGCCATGTAACGCACCATCAGGCTGGAGTCGATCCCCCCGGACAAAAAAGCCCCCAGGGGCACGTCCGCCACCAGTTGGCGGCGCACGCTCTCTGCCAGGGCGGCATCCACCTGTTCCACCAGGGTTTCCCACGGAGGAACCCCCTCCTCCCGGGGGGCGGGAATGGACCAGTAGCCCGTCACCTGCAGGGTGCCGGCGGCCAGGTCATATTGCAGCCAGTGGGCGGGGGGCAACTGGCGCACCCCGGCCAGAAAGGAGTGGGGCGCCAGTGGGGTTTGAAAGGCGAGATAATCCCGCAGTGCCTCCCCGTCCAGGTGGCGGGGAAACCCGGTCAGGCAAAAAAACGGGGCCAGGGTGGAGGCAAAGGTCAGGCCCGAGCAGGTCGAATAAAAAAAGGGTTTGATGCCCAACCGATCCCGGGCGGCAAAAACCCGTCGTTGCCATCGATCCCACACGGCAAAGGCAAACATGCCGTCCAGTCGGGGCAGCAGTGCCTCGCCCCACTGGGCATGGCCGACCAGCAGCACTTCGGTATCCGAGTGGGTGGCAAAGGAATGTCCCAGGTATTGCAGTTCTTCGCGCAGCGTCTGGAAATTATAAATCTCGCCGTTGAACACGATGGTATACCGGCCATCGGCGGAGGTCATGGGCTGGTGGCCGCCGGTCAGGTCGATGACGGCCAGGCGGGCGTGGCCCAGTATGGTTTCCCCCAGGTCGGTCAGGGTGGCCGCGTCGGGACCGCGGGGGGTCAGGGTGGCCAATGCGGTCGTTGCGTCGGCCCGCCAGGGGGTACCGATCAGACCCAGAATGCCGCACATCCCGATCTTTCTCCCATTACAGCCCTGCCAAAAACTCTTTTTGATTGAACAAGTAAAAACAATTGCGGGGTCCAGGGGGGATCATCCCCCCTGGCGGGTCCAGGGCAGCGCCCTGGGACTTTGCTGTTGCTGTTGCCGTTGACTTTCAAAAAAAGCCGCAGCCGCTTTTTGCTGCGGCGTCCTCAGCATGCGCCGCAGGCAGGCTGGCGATGCTGGCAGGACTCGTATCACCCGTCAGCTTGCCTGCGGCGCATACTGGGCGCGCTGCGCCGACGCAAAAACCGCGTCGGCTTGTTGTAAAATCGCGCCAACAGCAACGGACAAAGTCCCAGGGCGCTGCCCTGGACCCGCCAGGGGCTTTGCCCCTGGACCCCACCAGGGGGATGATCCCCCTGGACCCGCAATAACATAAAAACATTATAAGTTATTGTTTTGGTTCTGACTGGCGGCCAGTTGCTCATAGGCCGTCAGGGCAGCCTCGGCGGCAAAGGCCGACAGATCAAGCTGCGCGCAGTCCGGCGGATTGGCCAACATGTGCGCCATGGCCCCGGCCAGGGCCACCGCATCATCATGCACCACCAGGGCCTGGGGCAGGGTCCGCCCCAGGATCTCGGCCGGACCGGACGGGACATCGGTGGCCACCACCGGCGTGCCGCAGATCAACGCCTCCACCAGCACATTGGGCATCCCCTCATGATCGGAACAGAGCACCAGCAAATCGGCCCCCGCCATCCACGGATAGGGATTGGCCTGAAACCCGGCCACCACCACCCGCCCAGCCAACCCCGCAGCGGCGATCATCGCCGCCAGTTCGGGATGGGGAGCGGTCAACAAAACCAGCACATGCGGGATATCCAGCCGACCCCAGGCCGCCAGCAACAGATCATGCCGCTTTTGTGGCGTGAAACGCCCCACATGGATGACATACCGCCCCACGGGCCGACCCGGCGCCGACTGGCGGGCCAACACCCGAATGGCCTCAAAATCAAACGGATTGTAAATGCGCCGCACGGGATGACGGTCACCCAGCCCCAGTCCACCCCGCACATCCTCCGCCACCCCATCGGAAACGGCAATCAGGGGACGGGCGCCATACAGGTGCCGGTAACGGGCCAGACGTCGCCGGGCCTTGGCAGGCTGGGTGCGGGCCAACCGCTGCACCTCCACGGAGAGGGTGTTGGCAATCCGACACCAGTGCCGGGCCAGACCGGCCCGCACCGCCACCTCGTCGGCAAACGGCAGGGTGGAGACCACCAGATCAAAAGGGACGCCCTGCTCCAGCCTGTGCACCAGACGACGCAACCGCCAGGCTGCCCAGCGCACCCCCAGCCAACCCTTGGCGAGGGGCTGACCCGGCCCGGTCAAGGCACTCAGCACGACCCCGACGGGTGGCACGTGTTCCAGCAGATGCTCCAACAGGATGAGATGGACCACATGGCCCCGCCGGGCCAACCCCTCCCCCACCTTCGCCACCGCCTTCTCGGCCCCGCCACCCCGCAGGTTGGTGATCACCCAGGCAAACTTCATCCCCACCCCCTGCCGACCGTCATGCCCGGCTCACGCAACGGGTGAACCGACCCGCTCCCGCTCCTGGAATTGCAAATAATGAAAACGGGCATACTCGCCACCCAACGCCAGCAGCTCGGCGTGACTCCCCTCCTCAACGATCCGTCCATCCCGCAGCACGATGATGCGATCGACATGCTGGATCGTGGAGAGACGATGGGCAATCACCAGACTGGTGCGTCCCTCCATGAGACGCTCCAGGGCCTCCTGCACGGTCCGTTCACTCTCCGTGTCCAGGGCGCTGGTGGCCTCGTCCAGAATGAGAATAGGCGCATTCTTGAGCAGCGAACGGGCGATGGAAAGACGTTGCCGCTGCCCCCCGGAAAGACGCACACCCCGGTCGCCGATCACCGTATCAAATCCCTCCGGCATGGCCTCAATGAATTCCAGCGCATTGGCGGCCCGGGCGGCGGCATACAGCTCTTCCGTTGAACGGTGCCGGTCGCCATAGGCAATATTGTTGCGCACCGTGTCGTTGAACAAAATCACATCCTGGGTCACCACGGCAATCTGGGACCGCAGGCTGCGCTGGGTCACATCCCGCAGGTCCACCCCGTCGATCCGCACCGCCCCTTCGGTGACATCAAAAAAACGCGGCACCAGGTTGACCAGCGTGGTCTTGCCGCTGCCACTGTGCCCCACCAGCGCCACCCGCTCCCCGGCCCGGATGGTCAGATTGATACCGTCCAGCACATCCGGCAGATCGGCCCGATAGCGGAAATGGACGTTGTCAAAGCAGATGGCTTCGCGCAGGGGGGTCAGGGCCTGCGCATCAGGACGATCCTGAATGGCCGGTTGCATCCCCATCACCGTAAAAATACGCCGTGCCGCAGCCAGGCTCTCCTGCAACTGGTTGTTGAGACCGGTCAGGCTCTTGACGGGGTCATAGGCCATCAACAGGGCGGTAATGAACGAAAAAAAGGTACCCGTCGTGGTGGTGCCGGCGATGACTGCCTGTCCGCCGTACAGAATGACCGCACTGACCGCAAACCCGGCAATCATGTCCATGGAAGGCGACGAAAGGGCCCGCACCCGGGCCGCACGCAGGTTGTTGGCCAGAATCGTCCTGTTCAGCAGGCGGAACCGGGCCCGCTCATAGCGTTCCATGCCGAAGGCCTTGACGATCCTCTGCCCGGAAATGGACTCCTCCAGGTGGGCCGTGATGCCGCCGATCAGCTCCAGGCGGACCCGGCTGAGTTTGCCCATCCGCCGGCCAAACAGATAGATCATCGTGCCCGCCGCCGGCAGGCCCACCAGGGAAACCACCGCCATGCGCCAGTCCCGGTAGAACAGCACCCCCAGCAAAAAAATGACCGTGAAACCCTCCCGCAACAGGTTGGAGGCCGCCGACGCAGCCATGCCCTTCAGCAGGCTGGCGTCATAGGTGATGCGAGAAATAATGTTGCCGGTGGCGTTGGCCTGAAAAAAGGCCAGATCCATCGCCATCAAATGGCTGTAGAGACGGACCTGCAGGTTGCGGACCACCCGCTGCCCCACCATTTCCATCAGATAATACTGGGAAAAATAGACTACACCACGAATGGCGAACAGCACCACGATAATGATCGGCATGCTGGCCAGCATGACCCGGTCCTGTTCGATGAACACCTTGTCCAGGATGGGCTGCACCAGATAGGCAATGGCGCCGTTGGTGGCCGCCAGGGTCAGCATGCAGACAAAAGCCGGCAGCAGATACCAGCGATAGGGCCAAACATAGCCCATGAACTGCACCAGCAGCTCTTTGTTGGAAAAGTCGGTGGGGGGAATGCCCAGATTCAGGTCAGCTTGGGTGGGTTGTGTCTTTTTTTTGTTCACCAGTACAGTACCCGTGGAAACCAACGCAGACGACGAGCCGAGAACATACCGTCAGACCATTGCCGAGTCAACCGAAAAACTGCCAAACCCGACAGCGGCCCGACCCGTGGTCCCTCATTTCAGGGTGTCCAGGTAGGCAATGAGATCCCGGCGATTGGCGGCGCTGACGATGCCTTCAAATGCCAGAGGATGCCCCGCATCCCGATGGGCCATGCGGGTCATGGGAATGAAGGCGCCTGGATCGGTGATGAACCGTTCCAGATGGGCATGGTCCCAGACAAACGGCTTGTCACGCACCACGGCCAGAAAGGCGGCACTGTAGGTAAACCCGGCGGCACCAGCCATCCGGTTGACCACCCCCCACAGGAAAGGGCCCTTGCGGTGTTGCTGGGTGGCAGTCAGGTCATGGCAGATGGCGCAATTGTTGTCTGCCAACCGCTTGCCCGTCTCCACGTCCGGCCAGACCCGCACCCACACCCCGAACAGCAGCGCAAGCGCCGCCACTCCCAGTGTCACCCACACGACCGTTCTGTTCATGTCAACCCCATGTCACCCGCTTGAACCGATCCCGCCCGATGCATGATCCGGCAGGAGAACATTACAGTCCCTTCAATATCTGGACCAGCAGCTGTCCGTCACCCGGATTGAGCACATGACCGCTGGCGGTGGTGTAGAGCGTGGATTTGCCCGCCACGGGCGGCACATTGTTCATGTCCTGACTGGTGCCGGGCACCAGCAGATCACCCCACAGCACAAAAGGCTGGCTGCGCACCACGGACACATACTTGATCGGCGGGTGGGGTTGACCATTGAGCCAGAACAGCAGCGAACCGGGAAAAGGCCGGACGATGTCAATATACAGGCCCCGGGAATATTTCAGGGTCTGGTAACCGCCTCCGCCAAAAAAATCCTTGAAAACCTCCACCGGCCAGATGCTCGAGGTGGCATCCAGCGCCTCCTCCGCCCGTGGCGTACCCAGATGGGGCGAGGCAATGGTGATCAGGGCTGTGGCATTGGGCACCTGGCTGCGCACCAGCACCAGACGCGCCACCACCCCGCCCACCGAATGGCCCACCACAATGATCTTCTCCTTGGGATGACGGCTGGCCAGAAACAACAACATGGCCTGCAGATGATCCGCCTGGATGCCCAGGGGCGCCGTGGAGGGCAGTTCGGCCAGATAGACCTTGTTGCCGGTCGCCTGCCCGACCATGCCCGCCTGCCGTGCGCTGGGCAGCATGCGCACCCCGGCAGGACCGGTGGCCAGAATGCCTGCCCGGTGCCACTGGTTTTGCTCCAGCAGGGAGGTGACGCCACTGCTCTCCCAGGCACCGGCATCGCTCAGATAACCGTGAGCCAGTACCAGCACATCGGCCCGGGCCGCCGGAATGGTGCAGACCAGGCTCAACACCCACAACAGACCAACCCACTTTTTCATCGCGCACCCTTCCTCCTGCTCGCTCGTGAATCCTGACCAACCGGCGCACACCCGTCGTCCAGGTGATCATATCGACGATTTGCCGGGAGTCAAGCGGATAATGATTTACAGTTTCCACCGCATCTTGTTGTTGACATAGACACTGCCGCTGCCATCCTGCGACAGCTTGATCACCACCCCCGACTGGGACAAAAATTGCGCCGCCAACTCCCCGGACCCGGCAATCATGGTGTTGGATGGCGAGACAGACGACAGGTTGGCAATGGCCGCAAAACGGTGAATGCGCGAATCCTGGGACAAAACCAGGGCACCATCGCTGGAGGCCAGGCGCTGGATCAGGCCGTGGTAGCGTTCGTCGTCGATGGAGACATCCTGGTCCCACAACCGGGTGGAACGCAACGTCATGGCATCGATATCCTCTTCCCGGGCCGGAATCCAGATCAACGAACCGTGCCGTTCCGCCATCAAAGACCAGATCAACTCCAGCAGCGACGCAATGGCCGGTTGCGTAAAATTCGGCAACAGGGCGCGGATGGCCTTCCGGATCAGGTTGTAATCACGAAAATGCCATTGCCCGACCGAATAGGTGAACTCCTCACCCGTCGCCTCCACAATCACCATCTCCTTGCCATTGATGGTCCGGAAGGCAATATCCTGCTCATGCAACGATTTGTTCAGGAAATTGGTGGAAATGGAGGTCGTGGACGAAGGCGGCTCGTCAAAGAAAAACATGCTGTTGATCTTCAAATTCCGGTCACACACGTAAAAACAGGACGAACCGTCCGCCAGATACCAGAAGCGGTTCTCGTAGCGCAGGTTGGGCATCAGGACGATGGGATCGTTCAACGGGATCAGGCGGCACTTGCGGGATTCCGTCCGGTAGGTGCGATGCGACTTGGTGATGATCAGACCCGTATTGAATATTCTGTTTTCAAAGGTCATCGTCCGCAGACTGGTGAACAGATCAATGACAAACTTGATGGTGTTCCGGTTGAAGCCGACCCGGGAAATGTACTCAACAATGGTGTCCAGTATCAACTGTTTGCCAAAAAATTGCAGGTCCACATCAAAATTGTACAGCATGGCATGCTTGAGCCGCTTGAGCATCTGATGGGCGATAATCTCCGCCAGTCCCAGACCGGGCAGCGCGATGAGCGGTTCACTCAACACCAGCCCCAGCGACACCTTTCTGTCGTGGTACATGGGCGGATGCACGGCAATCAGCAGCGTGGTCGAGTTGACCTCATACACCGCATTTTCCGGTATTTCAAAAATATCGGAATCATAACTGCTGCTGAACTCTTCCGCCGGAGAAAAAACAATGGACACTTTGCATTGCAAAAAGGCTTCCAAAAATTTTTTGGTTGTCTGACCATGGCGCGATGCAAAATGGTCAACAAACGGCGTGTCGGCAAACTCGATGTATTCGCTCATGGGCATGATCCGTATCACTGCGAGGACGGCGCTCCAGGGGAGCACGGTACACTATTCCATATCTGTCCGGCCGGCGAAAGCAAAAAATGCGGCACAACCGGCCGCATGGACGAAACGATGATCAGGACCTCCAGCGGCCTTGATCATCGTTTCATCCAACAGGGTGTCAACACCCGCCAGCCTGCCTGCGGCGCATGTTGCAAAGGCCGCAGCAAAAACCGGCTGCGGCTTTTTTGCAAGGCAACGGCAAAACCCCAGGGCTCTGCCCTGGACCCGCCAGGGGGGTGACCCCCCTGGACCCGCAACAATTAAAAAGATGTGGATAACGATGAGAGTGAAGAATCGGTCCGGTCCGGCACCTGTGCAAAAAAGGGCGTGATAAAAACGAATCCGTTGATTATACTGCATGCGGTCGCATTCCGGTTGGGCCCGACAAACCCAGGATGCTGCGGACATCGGCTCCCTGCACTCAGCACGCCACCCCTGACAAAAAAACGGTCAAACGAGGAAAATATTCATGAAAACAGGTATTCTATCCCTTGTTCGCCCCGGCCGCCTGGCGGGGCTGGTGCCGCTGGTTGGCCTGGTGCTGGGTTGGCCTGCACCCCTGCCGGCCGATCCCCTGCTGGGCATCGGCATTCTGGGAGGCGCCCTGGTGGGTTCCCTGGTGGGAGTGGCCCACTATCGGGGACAGAATGGCTTGCTCGGCGGTGCGCCGGGCGGCATGCCCGCCCAGGCCACCATCGATACCACCCAGCGCACCGTTCGACCGACCGAATATCCGGCCCTGCCTCCCGCCACCGGCACCGTGGTCCAACTCGGCTCCGAGTCGTTGGAGTGCCGATCCATGCAGACCCAGGGATTTGTCAATGGTCGGATGGAAAACCTGGTGGGCATGGCCTGTCGCAGCAACGGGGCCGGAGAGTGGCAGTTTCGGGGCCCACCCCGTCTCGCCGCATATACCGTCACCACACCGACCCCCTCCATCGTGACGGCCCCCGCCCAGGCGCCCACCGTGGCGGTCTATCCCGCCCTCACCACGACAGCGGAACCGCTCCCGGCCCTCTACCCGTCACCGGTCACGGAGGAGACACCCTACGGGGGACGCTATTACGGACATCGCGACTACTGGCAAAACCGGTACTCCAGTCATGTCAGTTGGTAATCGCCAGAACAATGCCGTCCAACGGAAGGAACCTCTCATGAGCAAATGGCCTGTATGGGCTGTCGCCGGTACGTTGCTGTTGACCGCGTGTTCGTCCGGTGAAGAGTACAAGTTGCCCGTATTCACCATTGGCACGAGCAACCAGACCGTGGCCGCCATACCGGTGGTCAAATCATTCTGCGAAATGCTGGGCACACCATCACCCTGCAAGATCGCCCCCCCCGACAACCCCGTCCGGCAACTGGAAGGTGTCCACGGCGGTGCCCTGCAACTGGGCATCGTGCGAGCGGATGCATTGCATCGGGCCTGGAACGGACAGGCACCGTTCAAGACCAGCCTGAAAAAATTGCGCCTCCTGTTCGCCCTGAACGACGAGGCGATCACCCTGGTGGTCTCCGGCAAGGCCGGCATCTCCTCCTTCCAGCAAATCAACGGCAAACGGATCAACGTAGGACAGGAAGGTTCCGACAATGAACTGCTCGTGATGGATGTGATGAAGGCGTGCAAAGCCGTGTCGAGCAATGTGGTGCTGGGCCGGCAGGAACCGCCCGAGCTCCCCCATGCCCTGCTCTCCCGTACCCTGGACGGCTATCTTGAAATCCTGAACCATCCCAACCTGGCCCTCGCCCAGGCCGCCATGACCGCCCGTCTGGAAATCCTCCCGATCGAAGGGGACTGTGTCGCCGCTGCGGTCAAGGCCCATCCCTACTTCGACACCACGGCCATTCCTGGCCAGATGTACCGTGACACCGACCAGGATGTGGCCACAGTAGGCGTCAAGACCTGGGTGGTCGCCAACAATGATCTGGATGAGGAGATGGTCCGGCAGCTGGTCAGAAAAGTGTTTAACAACCTGGAACCGCTGCGCCAAAGCAATCCCGCCCTGCACCGCCTCTCGCCCCGCAAAATGCTCAAACCCATCGATATCCCCTACCATC
>JAMOAX010000152.1:0-6440 GCA_039908555.1 Magnetococcus sp. DMHC-8 | reverse complement strand
GGGGGTGTTGCGCTGGGCCTATGCGGTGCTCATGTTTCTCATTGCCGTGCGGATGATCCTGCCGTGAACCGGGTGCCCCAGTGGTTGCTGGCCGGCACCCTGATCGCCCTGCTGGGCATTGTCCTGGTGGCCCTGTTTGGCGGGCCGGATTATGGAAGCGTGGATGGGCAGCGGGCCGGCCTGCTGGCGGCGGCGGTGGGGCAACCGGTGGCCCGGCCCGTTCCTGCCGGACCGCCGGTTGGGCCGCCGCTGGCCGGACCGCCGGTCGTGCAACCGGTGGCGGGTGCACCCGCAGCCCCTGCGCCGTACCAAAGGCAGGGACGGGTGCCGGGTGGACCGGTCCGGGGGGATCTGGGGGCAGTGCCCAAGGCGTATGTTGCCCCCGATATCCAGTTGGCAGAGGCCCACTGGCAGGGAATGGAGGCCATTCCACTGACCCTGGAAATCAAGAAAAAACTGAAGTTCCCCCTGGATTTGCAGGGTGTTTTGCTGGATGAGACCACCCTGGCGGCGGCCGCGGCCGGGTTGCGGGCGGGGGATGTGCTGGTGGCGATCAATGGCAATGTCGTGACCACGCTGGAGGGCATGTTGCGGGAGTCCAAGCGGGTCAAGCGGCAGAAGACGGTGACCTTGACCGTGCAGCGGCAGGGTCGTCTGGTGCCGATTGCCCTGACGGTCCCGGAGGAGCTGGGTTTTGCCCAGGTGGAGACAGCCCCCATGATTTTGTCCGGGGATATTGCACCCCATCCGTATCGTGGTCCCTGTACCCGATGTCATGCCATCGGCACCGGCGGTCACATGGTGCCGGACCCCGATCTGGTCACTTTGCCGGCTCCGACCATCCGCGCCAACATGCCGCGTCCCCACCAGGACCGGGGGCCCTGCGAGGCGTGTCATATTATCATTCCATAAAGAGGATCAAGAACGATGTCGGCTTCCCCGGAACGCAAGTCAGGAGTGGCACGTGGTGGCAGCACGGTACTGGACGAGTTGGGCTATCTGTTCTACTCTGGCATGCAGGTGTTGAAAAAAATTTCTGCCAGCGCCATCCAGGGTTATCGTGCCCTGTTTTCGGTGGACAGCGATTTGCGTTTGCAATATTTCCTGGACAAGGGCATCCGTTATACGGAGCGGGGTCGGTATGGGCAGGCCATGGCGATGCTGGAACGGGTGTTGTTGGAGCGGCCGCAGGATCTGGAGACCTTGTTTCATTTGGGATTTTGTTTATTGCGGGAGGACCGCACGGAGGAGGGGATTGCCCTGTTGATCCGGGCCGAACAGTTGGATGGCACCGATGCCCGCATCAGTTCGGTGCTGGGGATGGCCTATATCCAGACGGAACGGTATGAGGAGGCGGTCACCATGCTGGAGAAGGCGCTGTTGGACAATCCGGACAATTTCAATCTGCATTATCGTCTGGGGCTGGCATATGACAAGATGGCGGACTACGACAAGGCCCTGGAGGCATTTCAGACGGCAGGGCGGTTGCGTCCCCGGGAGCCGAAGGTGTATCAATCCATCGGTTTCATTCTGGAGCAGCAGGGCAGGCGGGATGAGGCCGTGGATTATTTCAAGCGGGCCATGCAGTTGGCTGAGGGCCGGAGTTGACGGGCCGTGAATGATGGCCGCTGTGTGCCGCCTGTGACCGCCAATAGAGACAGTCGATGACCGAAGACGATTTGAACGACCTGGACCAGGAACAACTGAACGACGAGCGCCTGAGGCGGATGAAGGCGTTGATGCGGCAGTTGTACCGTGACGAGTTTGAGACCAAGCGTTTCAAGGTGCCCCCGATCAAGGGGAAGACGATGATTTTGTTTGTGTCGTTCATCTCGATTGTGGTGTTCGGGGTGACGACCCTGTACAATTACAACCGGTTTGTCACCCTGGAGGAGGATATTTTGTCGGCCCGGGGTCATATCGAGGCGGCCCTGCAGTATCGTGCCAACCTGTTCGGCAATCTTTTCAATCTGGCCCTCAATCAGGCGGATGTGGAGCGGGAGGTGTTCCACCATGTGGCCAATGCCCGCACCGAGATCAAGAGTGTGGACGGCAAGGGGGTGGTTGACCAGGCGTTGGCCGGCAAGGGCGCTGTGGAGGCCCAGGGTGGCGCGGCGGCGGTCGGGGCGGGGGGAACGGTGGACATGGTGGCCCGTCTGTTGGCCATTGTGGAGCAGTATCCTGATGTCAAATCCTCGGAGGTGTATCAGCAACTGATGGAAAAGCTGGTTTCCCTGGAGGATCGGGTGGCCTCGCGGCGGGGGGAGGCCAACGAGGCGATCCGGATTTACAACACCCTGATCACCACTTTTCCCTGGTATCTGTTGTCCAAGGCGGTGGGTTTCCAGCGGTATGAATACTACAAATTCAGTGCCAGCGATGCCATGATATCGGCGGATGTTTTTGCCCGTCTGTTGCCTGCGCCGGCTCCCCGGGAGCGGTCGGTGGCGCCGGTGGCGGTACCGGAGGCGGGTGACAGGCCGAAGCCGTAGTGGCTCAGCCAGGCTGATTTGACAGGCTTTGCAAAATGGCTGCGGGTCCAGGGGGGTCACCCCCCTGGCGGGTCCAGGGCAGCGCCCTGGGATTTTGCTGTTGCTTTTCAAAAAAGCCGCAGCCGCTTTTTGCTGCGGCCTTTGCAACATGCGCCGCAGGCTGGCAGTCTGGCAGGCTGGCGGGTTTTGACACCCTGTTGGACGAAACGATGATCAAGGCCAGCAGGAGATTGGCTTCCTTCCAGGAGGACGTGGGACCATGTTGCCTCTCATTTCTTTGGTGGCGGTGGGGGCCTTGACGGCGGTGGCGTATGCCCGCACCCGGCGGCGGGCGGTGCGACGGTCGGGGTGGTCACCCGGGCATCTGCGGGTGGAGGGGCAGACGGTGCTGGCCTCTGACGAGCGGGTGTTGGCCACGGAGGAGGTGGTTCTGGACAACCGGTTTGGCAACCAGGCGTTGGTGAGCGAGCATGAGTTCAACCAGTCGGCCACGGTGGTGGTCGAGAGTGACTGGACGGGTCACCGGGATCTGATGGTGGATGCGGATCTGCTGGCGGTGCTCAAGGCGGAACTGCATGGACGGCTGGCGCGCAAGCTGGGGGTGACGGCGGGGTCGCAGCTGGTTCGGCAGATTCGTCTGAAGTTGACGGCGGCGCCGGGGAAGAAGGTGGTGTATCGGGTGGTCTGGCAGCAGACGGCGCAGCGGGGTCTGTTGAGGGTGGGGGTGGGGCGGCGGGTGCATGAGGTGCCCTATCTGATCCATTACGGTTTGGCCCATGCTGTGCAAAGTGTTGACATGGAAGGAGAGATGTCATAGGGTGCGCTGGCCGGTCTGTCAGATGTACGGGTCGGTTGGACAGGATGCAATATTCCGTTGGCGGTTGGCATGGAAGGAGAGAGACAGATGGCCATTGAGACGTTGATGTTCAAGCTGGAAGGCGTGAGACAGGCGGGAGAGGTTTCCGCCCTGGTGGGCAAGACCTTCACGGTGGGCAAGGTGACGGGGGCTGGCAACGGTCTGGGCAACGGGTTGTTCAAATGGCTGTTTCTGGTGCCGAGTGGCGAAGCGGCGGGCAATACCGTGGCCCTGAAGATCGAGGGGGGCCGGCAGGCGGTGCAACTGGCCGGACTGGCGGGCAAGACGGTGACGGTGGGGCAGGCTCCGACCGTGGTCGGAGGGACGGGCCATTGGCTGGTGTTGAACTCGGGGGGAGCGACCGCTGCCGGCGCCGTGGGTGCGGCGGGGGTGGTGGCCAAGGGGGAGGCGGGTGGCAAGCTGGTGCTGATGCAACTGGAGGGGACGCAGCAGGCGGCGCAGCTGCAGACCCTGGCCGGCAAGACCTTCACGGTGATCCCCTCGCCCATGGTGGGTGGCAATGCCAAGGGTTGGCTGTTCATGAAGCCGGTAGGCGGGGCGGGTGTGGCCGGCAAGGATTTGGTGGCGTTGCAGGTGCAGCAGGGCACGCAGGCCAATCTGTCTGGTTTGATGGGCAAGAGTTTTACCTTGGGCAAGGCGCCTTTGGCGACCGGCAATGCGGCGGGCAACTGGATTGTCCTGAAGCCGGCTGGTGGTGTGGTGGCCAAGGGGGCGGCGACCGGGGCGGCGGTGGCTGCCAAGGGTGGTGGTGTGGCGGCGCTGCCGCCGCTGGATGGTTGGGAAGAGCTGGGCATGGGCAAGGTGGCCGGCACGGCCAAGGCGGCGGCCCTGCCGGGTGGTGGTGTGGCGGCGGCAGCCAAGCCGGCGGCGACCAAGGCGGTGGCGGCGGCCGGTCCGGTTGGTGGGACGGTGGCGGCGGCTGGCCCGGTTGGTGGGGCGGTGGCGGCGGCTGGCCCGGTTGGTGGCAAGGCGGTGGCGACGGCTGCCAAAGGCGGGACCATCTGGAATGGCACCGGCCTGAGTCTGGGGCTGGGGTTGGGATTGGGTTCGTGGGGTCCGGTATTGCTGGCGGGTCTGCTGGTGGCGGTCGGTTATGGCACCTATCGTTATTATCGCCATCGTCAGGAGCTGGATGACGACATGGTGGAGGCGGGCTAGTGGGTCAACCGGGTTGATCTGACAGGTTTGACAGGTACAAGCCGTTCCAGAATCGCCAGCTTGCCTGCGGCGCATGTTGAAAACGCCGCAGCAAAAAGCGGCTGCGGCTCCTTTGAAAAACAACGGCAACGGCAACGGCAAAGTCCCAGGGCGCTGCCCTGGACCCGCCAGGGGGGTGACCCCCCTGGACCCGCTGTTCCTCTGTCTGGTGTGCCGGGGCGGCGATATGGGCGAGACGATGCGCAAAGGCCAAGGTTGATTCTCACTGATCCGAAGGCGCAAGATGTGATGAAACTGGAAGAGTGGCTGACGGCGTTGGGCTTTTTTGCCGTGGTGGCCGTGGTGGTGTTTGCCATCCTGCCCGGCGGGTTGTGGCAGACCGGGGACTCGCAGGCCGGTCAGGCCGGCCTGTTGGCACAGACGGGCCAGGCGGTGTTGCCGGCTGCCGGGGCCGTGCCGGCGCAAACGGTGCCGGCGGCCATTGTGCAGCCCGTGGCGCCCGCGATGCCTGCCCGGGTCACCCGTCCCCAGCCGGGCCTGATGCCCTTCGAGCAGGCTGCCCAGGTGCGTTTCAGTGGCACCATTCAACAGATTTCCGAGTTGCAGCAGCAGGATGGGCAGATTCATCTCTGGCTGAAGGGGCCCCTGGGTCAGGAACAGCACTTGTCGGTGGCCCCCTCCTGGTTTTTGCAGTACATGGGCTGTACACTGCAGCATGATGCTGCGCTGTCCGGGACCGGATTCCGGTTTGACAAGAGTAATGATCGGGCCCTGATTTATGTCAAGAAGCTGATCATCGGCAAAAATGTCTGCCATCTTCGCAATGACGAGGGATTTGCTCTCTGGTCAAACCAGTTGCGGTAGCCGGGCATGGAGCGTCAGATCAAGTCCAAAGTTTTCGGTCGTCAGGCATGGTCGCGTCTGATGTGGGCGTTGATCTTGATGGTGATCATGGTGGGAGGATTTCAGGGTGGGGATGCCCTGAAGGAGATGTTTGAGCGGTTCGGGACGGACCGGGTGACGCGGCGTTTGCAGGGCGAGGTGTTTGGCGCCATGCCCAAGCCGACGCAACCGGCCTTGAGTGATGCGGTCAAGGAGGTGTTGCAGCCTCAGCAGCGGACCCGGCGGGTGGTGGTGCGGCGCATACCCCAGATCAAGCCGGGGCAGCGCATGCCGCACAGTTATTGGGGCCCCTGTTTGAAGTGTCACCTGTTTGAGGGGGGGGCGCCGCCGGGCAGCCAACCGATTACGCCGGTGGGCAAGGTGTGGGAGAAGGTGTCGAGCATCACCAAGGTGGGGCCGCCCATTCTGCCCAACTCCCGCATACCCCATCCGCCCTCCGGGCGTTGCATCAAGTGTCATGACATCGTGATTGAGGTGCCGATCCAGTGATGGGTTTTCAGGATAGCCAGGGAGGATGAAGACATGAGCAGGTTTCTGGAACGGGCCTATTCCCGCACCCGGTTGATGGCCATTTTGAGCTATCTGGGGGTGTTGTGTTTGATTCCGTTAATTTTCAGCCGGGGTGATGACTATGTCAACTTTCACGCCCGGCAGGGGTTGGTGTTGTGGATCTGGGGGGTGCTGGCCATTTTCAGTCTGCATGTTCCTGTCCTGGGGCCGTTTTTTTTCAGTTCATCGGTCTTTTTCATTACCGTGCTGAGCATGGCGGGGTTGTTGTCCGTCCTGTTGTCCCGCCGGTGGCGTTTTCCGGTGGTGGGGATGCTGGCGGGCAGGTTGTAAGGACCGGCCTGGGCGGGTGCACAGGCCTTGATCATCGTGTCGTCCATGCTCGCCTCAGGGCACCGTGCCGGGATTGCGGGTCCAGGGGGGTCACCCCCCTGGCGGGTCCAGGGCAGCGCCCTGGGATTTTGCTGTGGCTTTTCAAAAGAGCCGCAGCCGCTTTTTGCTGC
>JAMOAX010000151.1:0-6602 GCA_039908555.1 Magnetococcus sp. DMHC-8 | reverse complement strand
CCATCTTCCTGGGCATGCCGACGGCAATCGGTTTTGCCGTCGGTGCGCTCCTGTCCGGGGCAGCTGGCTTTATCGGCATGGGCATCTCGGTCAAGGCCAACGTGCGCACGGCCGAGGCGGCCAAGGGTGGCCTGAATGCCGCCCTGCAGGTGGCCTTCCGGGGAGGTGCCATCACCGGGATGCTGGTGGTCGGCCTGGGCCTGTTGGGTGTGTCCATCTACTTCCTGCTGCTGATGAAGATGGGTGATACCAGCAATCTGCCCCTGTTGTTGAAGCCGCTGGTGGGTTTTGCCTTCGGTGGTTCGCTGATCTCCATTTTTGCCCGGTTGGGCGGTGGCATCTTCACCAAGGGTGCGGATGTGGGTGCGGACCTGGTGGGCAAGGTGGAAGCGGGCATTCCGGAGGATGACCCGCGCAACCCCGCCGTGATCGCCGACAACGTGGGCGACAATGTGGGCGACTGCGCCGGCATGGCGGCGGACCTGTTCGAGACCTATGCCGTTACCGTGATTGCCAGCATGCTGCTGGGTGCGCTCGTGATGAAAGGGTTTCAGAACGCCCTGGTCTATCCGTTGGTGTTGGGCGGTATTTCCATTCTGGGTTCCATTGCCGGCACCTATGCCGTCAAGGCCCAGCCCGGCCAGAAAATCATGACTGCCCTCTATCGGGGGGTGATCGTCAACGGGGTGATCTCGGCCATCCTGTTCTACCCGGTGACCCACTGGCTCATGGCCGGCAACGGCAGCTACAGCATCGCGGCCCTGTACGGTTCTGCCATGATCGGTCTGGCGTTGACCGCCGCCATGGTGGTCATCACCGAATATTACACGGCGACCGAGTACAGCCCGGTGCGTGACGTGGCCAAGGCCTCCGAGACGGGGCATGGCACCAATGTCATCGCCGGTCTGGGGCTCTCCATGAAGGCCACGGCAGCGCCGGTGGTGGCGGTCTGTCTCAGCATTCTGGGTGCCTATCACCTGGCCGGTCTCTACGGCATCGCCGTGGCGGCCACCTCCATGCTTTCCATGACCGGTATCATCGTGGCGCTGGATGCCTACGGCCCCATCACCGACAATGCGGGCGGTATTGCCGAGATGGCCGAGTTGCCCTCTGACATTCGTGACATCACCGACCCCCTGGACGCCGTGGGCAACACCACCAAGGCGGTGACCAAGGGGTATGCCATCGGCTCGGCCGGTTTGGCGGCCCTGGTGCTCTTTTCCGACTACACCCACGAACTGGCCCACTTCAAGCAGGGTGTCACCTTTGATCTTTCCAACCATTATGTGATCGTCGGTCTCTTCATCGGCGGTCTGTTGCCCTATCTGTTTGCCGCCATGGGCATGGAGGCCGTGGGTCGGGCAGCGGGCAGCGTGGTGATCGAGGTGCGGCGGCAATTCCGGGAGATTCCCGGCATCATGGAGGGGACGGGCAAGCCCGACTATTCCAAGGCGGTGGACATGCTGACCCGGGCCGCCATCCAGGAGATGGTGGTGCCTTCCCTCCTGCCGGTGTTGGTTCCCATCGTGGTGGGTATCACCCTGGGGCCCCAGGCGTTGGGTGGTCTGTTGATGGGTACGATCATCACCGGTATTTTTGTGGCCATCTCCATGACCACCGGGGGTGGTGCCTGGGACAATGCCAAGAAGTATATCGAGAGCGGCAATTATGGTGGCAAGGGTTCCGATGCCCACAAGGCGGCGGTGACCGGTGACACGGTGGGCGATCCCTACAAGGATACGGCGGGTCCGGCGGTCAATCCCATGATCAAGATTGCCAATATTGTGGCCCTGTTGATCGTTTCCCTGATCGTCTGATCACGTCTGGATGCCGGCAGGACGCCGGGTGGGCATGCAGCCCACCCGGCGTGGCCGGCATCCTCTCGATTGTGCTGACCCTTTCTCCGGTTTTCGCAGTGGTTCCATGGAAGAGTTTTATCGAATCAGTCGTTTGCCCCCCTACGTGTTTGCGGCGGTCAATGAGTTGAAGGATGCCGCCCGGCATCGGGGGGAGGATATCATCGATTTTGGCATGGGCAATCCCGATCAGCCCACGCCGTCGCATATTGTTGACAAACTGATCGAGGCGGCCCGACAGGGACGCAACCACCGGTATTCGGTTTCCAAGGGGATCAACGGCCTGCGCAAGGCGATTTGCGCCTATTACAAGCGCCGGTTTGCCGTGGAACTCGACCCCGATTCGGAGGCCATCGTCACCATCGGCTCCAAGGAGGGTTATTCGCATCTGGCGTTGGCCATCACCTCGCCGGGCGATACCGTTTTGGTTCCCAATCCGACCTATCCCATTCATGTTTATGCTTTTGTCCTGGCCGGTGCCGACATTCGTCATGTGCCGCTCTGTCGCACCACCGATTTTTTTGAAGAGCTCAAGCAGGCCATGGCCCACACCTGGCCCAAGCCCAAGGTGCTGGTGATCAATTTTCCGTCCAATCCCACTGCCATGGTGGTGGATCTCCCCTTTTATGAAAAGGTGGTGGATTTTGCCCGGGAGCACGACCTGTTCGTGTTGTCCGACATTGCCTACTCGGAGATCTGTTTTGACGGGTATGAGTGTCCGAGCATGTTGCAGGTGCCGGGTGCCAAGGATTGTGTCATCGAGTTTTATTCCCTGTCGAAGACCTACAACATGCCCGGTTGGCGGGTGGGGTTTGCCGTGGGCAACAAGCGGCTGGTCAGGGCCTTGACCCGCATCAAGTCATACCTGGACTATGGCATGTTTCAGCCCATCCAGATTGCCTCGACCGTGGCCCTGAACGGTCCCCAGGATTGCATCGGCGAGATCCGGCACCTCTATCAGAGCCGGCGGGATGTCCTGCTGGAAGGGTTGGGTCGGGCGGGGTGGGAGATTGAGCGTCCCAAGGCCTCCATGTTTGTCTGGGCGCAAATTCCGGAACCTTTCCGGAAGCTGGGGTCGCTGGAATTTTCCAAGTTGTTGCTGAAGGAGGCGCTGGTGGCGGTCAGTCCGGGGATCGGCTTCGGTCAGTACGGGGATGAATTTGTCCGCATTGCCCTGATCGAAAACGAACTGCGGACCCGTCAGGCCATTCGCAGCATCAAAAGATTTCTCAATGCCGGGGCGGATGTTTCATCCTGAGGCCCGATGAGGTGGTTGCCGTGAAAGAGTTGCGTATTGGTATTCTGGGGTTTGGGGTGGTGGGTCGTGGGGTGGCGGAGCTGCTGCTGACCCAGGGGGCCTTGTTGACGCAACGGACTGGTGTTGTCTTGCGGCTTGTGCGGATTGCCACCCGTACGCCGGGGCGGGACCGGGGGCTGGATCTGGGTTCGGTGGCGTTGACCGGAGATGTGCAACAGGTGGTGGCCGCCGATGACATTGATGTGGTGGTCGAGTTGATCGGTGGGCTGGACCCGGCCAGGGGACTGGTGCTGGAGGCCCTGGGGCGGGGCAAGCACGTGGTGACGGCCAACAAGGCGTTGATTGCCACCTGCGGGGCCGAGGTGATGTCCCGCGCCGCTGCCATGGGGTGTGAACTGCTGTTCGAGGCGGCGGTGGCTGGCGCCATTCCGGCGATCAAGGTGTTGCGGGAGAGTCTGGTGGCCAACCGCATCGACCAGATTTATGGCATCCTCAACGGGACCTGCAATTATATTCTGACCGAAATGCGCGAGAAGGGAGTCTCTTTTGCCCAGGTGTTGCAGGACGCCCAGGCAAAGGGGTTTGCCGAAGCCGATCCCTCTTTTGATGTGGATGGCATCGATGCCGCGCACAAGTTGGCCATTTTGGCGGCGATTGCCTTTGGCTCGCTGCCGCGTTTTGAGCAGATTCATATTGAAGGCATTCGGCACGTCTCGGCAGTGGACATTCAGTGGGCCAGCGAGATGGGGTATCGCATCAAGCTGCTGGGTATTGCCAAACAGGATGCGGAGGGGGTGGAGTTGCGGGTCCAGCCCACTCTGGTGCCGGCGACCGGCATGGTGGCCTCGGTGGAGGGGGTGTTCAATGCGGTATTCATCCGCGGGGATGCGGCTGGCACGACCATGTATTACGGGCGGGGTGCGGGTGAACGACCGACGGCCAGCGCGGTGGTGGCCGACCTGGTGGATATTGCCCGCAATGGGCGGGTTGGCAATCTTCAGAGGGTGGCCGCTTTCTCGACCCTGCCGGAGCATCTGGCCACCTTTCCGGTGCGTCAGACCGACGAATGGAAGGGGGAGTATTATTTGCGACTGGCGGTGGCTGACCGGCCCGGGGTGCTGGCCGAGGTGACGACCGTGCTGGCCCGTCAGCGCATTTCCATCGATGCCATCCATCAAAAAGGTCGTTCGGCTGTGGCGGCGGTGCCGTTGATCATGGTGACCCATGAGACCACCGAGCAGCAGGTGCGGGCGGCCCTGGCAGAGATGGAACAACTGGCCTGCGTGCGGGAGACGCCCCGTTTCATTCGGATTGAGCCGGGTTTTGTCTGAAATATCATTGTTCCATGCCGGGATTGCGGGTCCAGGGGGGTCACCCCCCTGGCGGGTCCAGGGCAGCGCCCTGGGACTTTGCCGTTGCCGTTGCCGTTGCTGTTGATTTTCAAAAAAGCCGCAGCCGCTTTTTGCTGCGGCCTTTTCAACATGCGCCGCAGGCAATCTGGCGGGATCTGACACTCTGCTGGACAAAAACGATAGCGTGCGCCGCAGGCAATCTGGCGGGATCTGACACTTTGCTGGACGAAACGATGCGCGAGATCGTTGCGGACGGGCCGGGCGGTGGGGTTGACTGCCGGCATTGTTGCCATTTTCAGGTGACCTGGGACCCGGATTTTCCCAGGGGGTGCCGGGCCATGGGGTTCAAGACCAGACAGTGGCCCTGGATGGAGGTGTTGCGTTCGTCCGGGGAGCCGTGTCTGCAGTTTCAGCCCAAGCCCCGCGCCGGCGCGGTTCGTCCCGGGGAGAGCGGTTCGCCGCCGCCGGGGGGATTTTCCCGGGTGGTGTAGGTAACAAAGCTGATTTGACGGGAACTTGCCACTTAATGATCGCCGGCTTGCCTGCGGCGCATGTTGAAAAGGCCGCAGCAAAAAGCGGCTGCGGCTCTTTTTGACAGCAACGGCAACAGCAACGGCAAAGTCCCAGGGCGCTGCCCTGGACCCGCCAGGGGGGATGATCCCCCCTGGACCCCGCAAACGTTTTTTTTTATCCGTTCAATCAACCAATACAGGTATGGTCAGCAGTGGGCTGCCGGGGTCTCCTGCGCGCCGCCCAACCGTACCGACGGAGAACCCCGGTACTGTTCCACCGAGGCCAGACTGGTGCGTACCTCCAGAATATTCCGACCGGCATGCAACAGGCGATCACACAACGCCTGGGCGTCGGCGTGCACGGCATCAAACGAATACGACTCGTCCACCTCCAGGACCAGATCCAGGTGAATACCCTCCCGGGAATAGTTCGGCTGGAGACGAATAACCCCCACCACCGGATGGCCGGGTTGAATTTCCTGCAGCACCCACGCCAGCAGTTCGCTCCGACTGGATTGAATGGGCAGCGTTTTTTCCATGTCATCTTCCGTATCGACATGCACCACCACCTCGGTGATGGCATCCACCTGTTGCAGCAGCCTGTGCTTGACCTGTTCGGCCACCTGATGCCCTTCGGAGGCGGAGAGGCAGAGGGGTACCACCACATGCACATCAACGATGATGTCCGGTCCCAACTGCCGCGGGGTGACAAAATGGGCGGACAATACCTCCGGTATCCCGTTGACCAGTTGGGTAATGCGCTGGCGGATCTCCTGATCCACGGCATCCGAGGCATCGGTCAATTCCTGGATGGCATCCCGGCCGATTTCAAACCCGACCTTGCTGACAAAAAAGGCCACGGCGATGGCGGCCACCGGGTCCAGGATGGGGTAACCCATCAGGGCGCCGCCGATGCCGAGCATGGCGGCAAAGGAGGAGATGGAGTCTGCCCGATGATGCCAGGCATTGGCCATGATAATGTTTGATTTTTGCCGTCTGCCCACCCGTACCGTGTATTGAAACAGGGCCTCTTTGGTGATGATGGAGATCAGGGCCGCCCAGAAGGCCATGTCCCCGGGGGCCTGCAGGTCGCCTGCCTGCATGCGATGGACGGCATCGACCACCACCCCCACGGCCACCAGCAACAGGATGGCGGCCAGCAACAGGCTGATCAATCCTTCAAACTTGCCATGGCCGTACGGATGGCTGTCGTCCGGCTTTTTCCGGGCGATTTTCATGCCGACCAGCACCACCAGGTCAAACAGCAGATCGGCACCCGAATGAAAACCTTCGGCTATCAGGGCCGCCGAACCCGTCAGCAGACCGATGATCAACTTGCCGAAGGTCAGAAGCGTATCGCCCATCGTGCCGACCTGGGTGACCCATCTGGCTTCGGCGTAACGGGCATCTTTTTTGTTGATGGCCAACTCTGACATCGTCTTTTCGTCCTTGCATCATAATGGATAGTGACCGGGGGCGCAGTCGTCCACCCTGGCCAAGCGGAAACGGTGCCTGGTGGCTCAACCAGGCTGATTTGACAGGCTTTGAAAAATGGCTGCGGGTCCAGGGGGGTCACCCCCCTGGCGGGTCCAGGGCAGCGCCCTGGGACTTTGCCGTTGCTGTT
>JAMOAX010000150.1:0-6605 GCA_039908555.1 Magnetococcus sp. DMHC-8 | reverse complement strand
ATGCTGAGGGTGCCGAAGCAAAAACCGCTTCGGCTTTTTTGAAAAGCAACAGCAAAATCCCAGGGCTCTGCCCTGGACCCGCCAGGGGGGTGACCCCCCTGGACCCGCAGCCATTTTTCAAAGCCTGTCCAATCAGCTTGGTTGAGCCACTACCCTCGTAAGGGGGGGTCAGCGGGTCCAGAGGATCAATTCCACCAGCAAATACTTGACGGTCAAGCCGACGGCCAATCCGACCAGCAGGGCGATCATCAGGTTGCGCAGGAATTGGTTCAGGTCCAGCATGGTTTTGGTTGTCTCTCGGTTGGAAAGAGGTGTTCCGGGCTTGTTGTTCCGTCTGGCGGTGTGCCGTTCAGGGCGCGGCAGCGGGGGGAATGCCTTCCCTGGCGGGCGGCGTGCGCCGGCCCAGCCACCCGGCGAGGATGGACAGGCCGATCCAAATCCCGATCCACCAGGCGCCGTGGCTGCGGTAGAGACTGCCGCTGCTGCCGTGGGGGAGGGTGACGACCAGTGTGCCCGCCTGGTCTGGCTGGAGGCGATCCAGTTCCCGGCCTGTGGCGTCAAACACGGCGGAAATGCCCGTGTTGGCGGACCGGATCATGGGGAGGCGGTTTTCCACGGCCCGCAGGCGGACCATGGCGAGATGTTGTGGTTTGGCCGACTCGCCGAACCAGGCATCGTTGGTCACATTGACCAGCCAACTGACCCCGGTGGCGGCCAGGGTTCTCACCTCGTCGGGAAAGATGGCCTCGTAACAGATAAGGGGGCCGATATTACCCTTGCCCCAGGCCAGGGGCACCGGACCAGGGCCGCTGGAAAAATCTTCCGTGCCTTCGGTCAGTTTCTGGAAGGTGCCCGGGATGAAGCGGCGCAGCGGCACAAATTCGCCGAATGGCACCAGATGGTGTTTGTCATACCGTTGGTCCAGGGAGCCGGTTTCGTCCAGCATCACCAGGCTGTTGTAGTACCGCCAGGGTTCCTCTTCACCCTCCCGGTCGACGGAGGGTGTCCCGGTCAGGATGGGCGTACCGAGCTGTCGGCTCAACTGGCTGATCTGTTGCAGATATTCTGGTTTTGACCGAAAAAAGAATGACATGGCCGTCTCTGGCCAGACGACGAGGTCCACCTTGGGCAGGCTGCGACTCAATTGCAGGTAGCGGTCCAGGGTCTCCTGTTGCTGGTTGGAGGCCCATTTCAGTTGTTGGGGAATGTTGCCCTGCACCACCGCCACGCGGAGCGGAGGGCGGGAGTCCTGTTGCTGGGCGGTCTGCAGGGTGGTCAGGCGCCAGGTGCCATACCAGAATACCGCTCCCATCAGGATGGCCACCGCGCCGCAACCGAGGCCGATGGTCCGTGCCGTGGGGCGGTGTTGCCACAGGGCTGCCCCGACGGCGGCGGGCAGTACCATCAGCCAGGAGAGCAGATAGACACCACCCAGATCGGCGACCTGCAGGAACGGTTCCCAGCGATCCCAGCCGTATCCCACCAGATTCCAGGCAAAGCCGCCGAACAGATGGGCCCGCAACCATTCGGTGACCACCCACAGGGACGGTGCAGCCAGGGGCAGCAGGACCGGATGGGGCGCCAGACGGGGGAGCAGTCCGCCGAACAGGGCGGTATAGAGGGCCATGCAGGCGGACAGTCCCAGCAGCATGAGCACGGCGACGGGCCAGGGGATGCCGCCATACTGGTGCAGGCTGGTCAGTATCCAGGAAAATCCCAGGCTGAAATAGCCCAGACCAAAGAAAAAGCCCAGCCAAGCCCCCTGGCGGGGGGGAAACCGGGCGAGCAGGGCGATCAGGATGGCCAGTCCGACCATCAGGGCGAAGGGGGTGGGACCGGAGGGCAGTCCCAGCACGGCCATTCCCCCTGCCAACAGTGCGCATCCTGCCGCCAAACGAAAGCCCATCATGATTGTCATCCCGTTCGTGGACCGACAAAATCCCATTGATCAACCTTCAGCCTGCCTGTGGCGCATGCTGAGCACGCTGCAGCAAAAACCGGCTGCGGCTTTTTTGAAAGTCAACAGCAACGGCAACGTCCCAGGGCGCTGCCCTGGACCCGCAACAGTTGACAAGTCCAGGGGCTCCCATTGAACGGCCTGCCTGGATACGGGTGACCGGCCCGGGGCAGGGCTATTGATAGGGATTGGCCACCCCCAGCTTGGCCAGGATGGCAATTTCCCGTTTTTCCTGTCGCCGGGCCTCGTCGGACGAGCGTTCGTGATCATAACCCAGCAGATGCAGGACCCCGTGGACCACCAGATGGACGGCATGGTGCTTCAGTGGCAGATGGCCGGTCTGGGCCTCCCGGGCCACTGTTTCATAGGCCAGCACCACATCGCCCAACAGGCGACGGTGTGGCGGTCCGGTGAGCGGCTTTTCCCCTTCCTCCATGGCGAAGGAGAGCACGTTGGTTGCCTGGTCGCGCTGCCGGTGGTGCCGGTTGAGGCGGCGCATGGCGGCATCTTCCGTCAACAGAATGCCCACTTCCGTTTTGCCCTTCACCCCGGTCAGGGCGGCCTTGACCGCCCGGCGGATGGCCTTGTCAATGCGGGGCCACAGAGTGCAGGGGCGATGGATAAGAACCTTTGGCATGGTTGCGCAATACCGGTTGCTTGGCGGAGGAAAGGCGGATGGCATGGGCCTGGTCGGGATACTCGATCCGGTGATGATAAAAGCCCAGGGTCAACACCCGGGTAAAGGCGCCCTCGATGCGCGCCAGTTCTTGCAGAGTCAGGGTGCATTCGTCCAGTTGTCCCTCGCGGATTTTGGCGCCGACGATCCGCTTGACCAGGGCCTGGATTTGGGCGGGTACCGGATTTTTCAGGGTACGGGAGGCTGCTTCCACCGAGTCGGCCAGCATCAGGATGCCGGCCTCCCGGGAGCGGGGGCGGGGACCGGGATAGCGATACTCCTCGGGAGAGACGGTCTCATGCCGCTCATTGGCCTGGTTGATGGCGCGATTGTAAAAATATTGGAGCAGGGAGGTACCATGATGGGTGGCGATGGCCTCCTGGATGAAACCGCCCAGTTTGTATTTTTTGGCCAGTTCCAGTCCCACCTTGACATGGGCCATGATCACCCGGGTGGACATCGAGGGGGTCAGCAGATCATGCCGGTTTTCCCCGGATTGGTTTTCGATAAAGTAGTGAGGAGAGTTCATCTTGCCGACATCGTGGTACATGGCCATGACCCGCGCCAGCAGGGGATTGGCATGGATGCTCTCGGCGGCGGCCTCGGCCAGGTTGCCCATCATGACCGAATGATGGTAGGTGCCCGGGCTGCGCAGGGAGAGTTCCCGGATGAGGGGGTGATCTCCCGAGGCCAACTCGGTAAGACGGGAGTCGGTAGTGATATTGAACAGGAATTCCAGCAGGGGAATCAGTGCCAGGGCCCACAGGCCGATCAGCAGGCCGCTGGCCATGGCCATGGCGGCGCCGGACAGCCAGTACCAGGTGGGCTCGTTGCCGGAGAGCAGTTCGATCACGGGGACGGCCAGGGCCTGGACCACACCGATCTTGACACCGGAGTACAGGACGTCAAAACGGCGGCGGCAGGCCCGCAGGGTGGCACCGCCCACCAGCGAGCCGACGATATAGTAGACGAACAGAGGCAGACCACCATTGGTGACCAGGGCGCTCAGCAAGGACAGGATGATGCCGACCACCAGGGCGCCACCGGGAATGCCGGCCCGCGCCCCCACCGTCAGGGAGGTCAAGGCGGACCCCAGGGCAGCGAGGGGAAAATAGATGACCATGTTGGCAGGCCAGTTCAGCAGTTCCATGATCCCTTGACCGACCGCCAGGGTGACGGTGGAGAGCAGCGAGGTGATGAGCAGAACGCCCCCCAGCAGGTAGAAGGTTTTTTGATCACGGGGAAAGGAGATGGAGGTGGTCAGGACGAACCAGCGTCCCATCCACAGCAGGCTGCCCAGGACGATCACCAGTCCCAGAATGCGCCACAGCATGGCGTTGGTCCATTGGTTCTGGTGCATGGCTTCGAGCTTCATGCGGATCTCTTCGGTGACGATGGCTCCCTCACGTACCACCATTTGTCCCTGCCGAGACTGCAGATAGACCGGTTCGACTGCATCGTAGGCCAGTTTGCGGCGGGCCTGGGTTTCGGCAAAGTTGAACACCAGGTTGGGGCGAATCTGACTGCGCGCCTCCTCCAGGAGCCATTGACGGATTTCCATGGGAAACTCCCCCAGCCAGGCCTGGATGGTTTCCCCCAGCAGACGGCGCATGCCGGCCATGTCCAGCAGGTCAGCCGTATCGGAGACCTGTTTTTCCGAGCTGTCGACCACGGAGCGCACCACACGGAACGGCAGTCGCGCCAACTCTTCCAGTACTTCCGGGCTGTCCACCACGGCCTGTTGTTTCAGACTGTTCAGCCAACTGCGGATGGCCGTGACCAACGGCTTGGTGTGTGGCATGGCCAGCAAGGCCTGGTAGGTGTTTTCCGGGATCTCTTCTTCCAGGGTGTGGGTGAAGGTCTCCTGACGTGTATCCCGGGCGGCGATTTTGTGGCCCGTCGGTTTGCTGTCGCCGGGTGGGGTGGTTCCTTTGGCCGCTGGGGTGGTGGCCGGTGTGGATTCCGGAGCGGGGGGCTGGGTGTTGTGTCCGGCCCGGGTGGCATCCAGCAGGGCCAGGGCCTCTTCCAGTTGGAGAATGATGGGGTCCACCATGCCCACATCCCAGTCGTACACAGGCGGTACGGCCACGGAAGCCTGCTGACGGCGTTGGGTCGTGGTTTCCAGATCCTCGACCAGAAGATCCCGATTGGCCTTGATGTTGCGCGCCGCCACCTCTCCCACCTCCGGCAGATAGGCGGGGCGCAGGATCACCGGCGAGTAGAGCAGCGTCAGGATGGCAACCAGCAGTATGAACGACAGGAGATGGACGATCTTCGGAAAGTTGAAGTCGCTCATGCCGCTGATGTCACTGCGTGCCTCTCGCATCGTTTGTCTGGTGCTGAAGCAAAAGGCCATGGCGACCTGCACAGGCCTGAATGACCCTGTCGACCGAATGATGGGCATGATGCTAATTGTCTGTTTTCCTTGAAAGAGTTTTTCTTGATTGGCCGGCCTGTTCATACGCCTGGACAATCTTCCGTACCAACGGATGACGAACCACGTCCCGGTGGGTAAACCGCACGAAGGCCACATCGGCGAGATTTTGCAGGATGTGGGCAGCGTGTGCCAGCCCGGACGGTTGGCCCTTGGGCAGGTCGATCTGGGTGATGTCTCCTGACACGACTGCCCGGGACCCCTCGCCGAAGCGGGTCAAAAACATTTTCATTTGTTCGATGGTGGTGTTCTGTGCCTCGTCCAGGATGATGAATGCCTCTTCCAGGGTGCGACCGCGCATGTAGGCGAGGGGGGCAATTTCCAGTTCATTGCGCAGCAACATGCGTTCCACCTTGTCCGGTCCGAGCATGGCGTGCAAGGCGTCATAGAGGGGGCGCAGGTAGGGGTCCACCTTGGCTTGCAGATCCCCCGGCAAAAAGCCCAGCCGTTCGCCGGCCTCCACGGCCGGCCGTGTCAGCACGATGCGAGCCACCTCTCCTTCCAGCCACTGGGTGACCGCTGCTGCCACGGCCAAGAAAGTTTTGCCGGTGCCAGCCGGTCCGACCGCAAAAGTCAGGTCGTGGTTGGCCAGGGCGCGGAGGTACTCGGCCTGTTTGGGCGTGCGTGGATAGAGCATTCGGCGTGGCGTGCGCAGCACAGACCCGGCCATGGCCGGGGGATCGGTCAGTATGGTTGCGCATTGTTCTTGTTCTTCCAAGGCTTGGATACCCTGTTCCACCCACTGTTGATCCACGGTATGACCCTGTTCCAGTGCAGCATAGAGATTTTCAAGCAACTGTCGTACCTTTTTTGCCTGGGAGCCCGGCGCCGTGATGGTGACCCCGTTGCCGAGGGGTTGCAGGCAGACGGCCAGGCGTTCTGCCAGGTGTTTCAGGTGATGATCCAGGGCACCGCAAAGGTGCAGTACCAGACGGTTGTCGGGGAACTCCACCTGTTCTGTCTGGAGTGTTTCCTGGGGTTGTGTGGCCCGGTGGGAGAGACTGGCAGCCATGGCGGCCATCAGTCAGTCGGGAAGGGGTTGGTCAGGTGGCCACGCAGCGAATTGGGCAACCCCTCGGTAATTCGCACGGGGACGATCCGACCGATCAGGGTCGGGTCACCCGGAAAATTGACTTTCCTGAACCCCGGGGTGCGACCGGTCAGCTCGCCGGACCCTTTTTTGGCCGGTCCTTCCACCAGCACCGCTTCCACCCGTCCCACCCGTTCCCGATTGCGCTGCAGTTGGTGGGCGTTGAGCCGTTCCTGGAGGATGGCCAAGCGGGCGCTGCTGACGGCGCCGTCCACCTGCCCGGCCATGGTTTCGGCCCGGGTGCCGGGTCGGGAGGAAAAACAGAACGAATAGGCGTGGTCGAAGGCGAGGCGGTCGACCAGTTGCAGGGTTTCCTGGAAATCGGCTTCGGTCTCGCCGGGAAAGCCGACGATAAAATCGGAGGCCATGGCGATCTCCGGGCAGGCCTGGCGCAGGCGGTCCACCCATGCCACATAGGTTTCCACTGTATGGCCCCGGCCCATCTGTG
>JAMOAX010000018.1:0-29629 GCA_039908555.1 Magnetococcus sp. DMHC-8 | reverse complement strand
GTCAAGGGGAGTTTGAGTGGTGGTCCGTTGCCGCCGGTGGGGGCTCCGAATCTGACGGACAACATTTGGTTGTATGGGGGTGATCCTGCGATGGTTCGGGAGTCGATTGCCCGTGGGCGTTCCGGTCAGATGCCGGCCTGGAGTGGTGAAGCCAAGGCGGTTGGCAAAAAGCTGACGCCGTTGCAGATCAAGCAGGTTACTCTTTATGTGCATGGTCTAGGTGGAGGGCAATAATTATTGTGGGTCCAGGCTGGTCACCCGCCTGGCGGGTCCAGGGCAGATCCATGGGATTTTGCTGTTGATTTTAAAACCGCCGCAGACGGGTTATGCTGCGGCGGTTTTGCTATGCGCTGCGGGTGGTTTGTCGAGGGGTTGGGCTCCTGTTTTTCATGGGCGGTGAGATGACCTCTTTCCCCGTTGATCTCTGGTTGACTTTTCTTGCGGCCTTATTGGGCAGTGGCCATTGTATTGGCATGTGTGGTGGCATAGCGGTCTCCTGTTCTCTGGGCATTGCTCCCGATGCCCGGCGGGGGGCGGCCCGTTTTTATCTTCCTTTGTTGTATTCTCTGGGTCGGGTGGGCACCTACATGCTGCTGGGTGCTCTGACCGGCTGGATTGGCTCCTTGGTATTGTTTCATGCGCGTCCTTCCGGGCTGAACGGGTTGCCCCATCTGTTGGTGGGGCTATTTATGATCCTGATGGGATTGCGCAGCATGGGTCTGTTTGCGGGTGGGGGTGTGGAGGGGGTGTGGTTTTCCCGTTGGACCCGCCTGCTTATGGCCGCGCATCCGGTGTGGCGTGCGCTTGGGATGGGGGTGGTGACCGGGTTGTTGCCCTGTCATCTGCATTGGGCGTTTCAGGCCGAGGCGTTTGCGAGCGGTTCCCTGTGGGGAGGGGTGGGGATTTTGTTGGCTTTTGGGCTGGGCACTTTGCCTGCGTTGTGGGGTTTTGCGGTGGTTGCCTCCTGGCTGGACGGGCAGGCGCGTTATCGGTTGACGCAACTGGCTGGTGTGCTGCTCATATTTTTGGGTATATCCAGTGTGCGGCGTGCGTTTTTGGTTTGGGCAGTTTGAAATGCGTATCTGTTTTCTTCGTCGAATTGCTTGATCGGCGTTTTCAGCGACATTTCACGACATTTGCCACATCGGAAATCGGGATTGGGGGAGACCAACCGTTGCTGGAGGGTGGATATGCGGAGGAGGGGGTTTACAAACGGGCTCCTGTGAGGGTTGCAACGACGGTTGCGAGGTGATTTTCCGAGGCTTTGATATACTCCATGGCGGAGAGCAGCAAGAAGCGGAGGCGGGTTGTTTCGTGGCAGGATTCTCCTTTTTGTGCCATCTCCCGGATGGTTTGTTCCACGGTTTCCAGGGATGTTTTGATCTCTTTTTTGGCGCAGGCCAATGTTTCGTGCAGAGTGGGGGGTGGGGTCCGTTCGATCATGGCGGTTATCCTGGGCAGTGCGACGGGCAGGGATGTGGCGTCGCATGGGTTGGCAGCCCGGAAAAAACCGGGGCTGCCGGGTGCTTGATCACCGTTCACATCGACGGTAGGGCCGCTTTCCCCTTGCGGGTATTGCATGACGGCCCCACACCCGGCAGCACGCAGGATTGCTGTCGAAAAGGACAAAAAAACCACGGCTGACGAGCGTGGAGCCGGATGTGAGGGGTGATCAAACCCCATGCTGACTATATCCCGTCGTTGCAGTTTTTGTCAAATTGGATCGTCGGAGGTTGCAGATTCGGAGGTTCACCGTCGGGCGATCACCACTGCAACTTTGACTGAAAGTTTCAGCAAATGGTTCCGTGACATCAGTTTTTGCAGAAAAACGGTATCTTTTGAATCTGGTGACACCATACGCATTGTTGGTTTGGGCTGCCTGGAGCCGCATTGTTTTGGCTCAACCGCTGGGGACGATTGCGTGGGAGTGGGGGCGGTGGGGATGCATGCGGGTGATGGTTGCCTTGATCTGTTCTCCGGTGGTCTCCATGGCGATATCCAATTCATAGCGTTTTTGGAGATTCATCCAGAAGACCGCCTCGACGCCAAGCCACAGCTCGAGTCGGATGGCGGTATCCGCCGTTATGGCCCGCTTGCCGGCAACGATCTGGTAAATCCTGTTTGCTGGTACATGGATGGCCCTGGCCAAGTCAGCCGGGGTCATGGCCAGTTCCTGAAGTTCATCGGCCAAAATCTTGCCTGGATGGATTGGGTAGATGGGGCGTGTCTCGTGCATGGTCAGTGATAGTCCGCAATTTCAATATTGAATGGTTTTGTGGCGTCGTCAGGCCACTCAAAGCAGATGCGCCACTGCTGGTTTATGCGAATGCTGAACTGCCCTCTCCGGTTCCCGCTCAGGGCTTCGAAGCGGTTGCTCGGCAACAGCATCAAGCCATGACGTGTCACTGAACTTTCCAGGATCAGAAGTCGTTTTTTTATTTGCTCCTCGAAGGCATGGAACTCCCTTACACGCTCACCGGCGGCAAAACGTTCTGTTCGTTTATCTCTGTATGTGGGCTGGTCCATCCTGGTGTGACCTGCTGTTCCTCTCTTTTGCACAATGGCGTATCTTACTTACAATCAGTTAGATAGGCGAGGAGAGAGCGAGCCCGCAACGCCGCCAGATGATCGCGCAGCAGATTTGTTCACAAGCTCTGAGGGGTGATCAAACCCCGTGACGACTGTATCCCGTTGTTGCGGTTTTTGTCAAATTGGATCGTCGGAGGTTGCAGATCCGGAGGTTCACCGTCGGGCGATCACCACCGCAACTTTATCCCCACTAACCCCCTGCTCCATGCAGGCATGCGGCAATGGAAGTCGTGTTGACGATGCCGGTTTGCAAATTTTGCAAGGGATGATTTTGCGGGCAAATCACCACAACATTTTCCTTATTATGTTTTCGTCCCAAGAAATCACAATAAGGAATTCCATATTATTGTTCGGCCCGGAAAATATCCAGGTAGGGCTGGAACTGGAAGAGGCGGTTTCTTTGGTAGCCGGTCACCTCTTTCAACAGCCCCAGCTTGACCAGAGTGCCCACCAATTGGTTGGCCACCTGATACTGGATCTCCAACTCTGTGGAGACAAGAGCGATATCGACCGTGGGTCGTCGGTAGAGAAATTGTGTCAGCCGGCGTCCATTTTCCGCCCGTCGTCCCAGGGTGACGATGTGATGATCGACCTGTTGGCGCAGATCCAGGAGTTTTTGGAAGGTTGTCTTGCCTTTTTCGGCGGTTTCCTCTACGGCCTGAAGAAAAAAACGGCACCAATGCCCGATATCGTTGGATTCTCGCACCCGGGTCAGTGCAGCAAAATAGGCTCCCCGATGCTTTTCCAGGTGGGCGGAAATATAAAGAGCAGGCTTGTCCAGGAGTCGGTGGTTTACCAGATACAGGGGAATAAGCATGCGACCGATGCGACCGTTGCCGTCGAGAAAGGGATGGATGGTCTCGAACTGGTAGTGGGAGAGGGCGCAACGGATGAGGTGCGGCACGTGGATGGTCTCGTTGTGCCAGAAAGCTTCCAGATCAGCCAATAGATCGGGCAGGTCTTCATGGTGTGGCGGGATGAATGCGGCGTCGGCCAGGGTTGCTCCGCCTATCCAGTTTTGGCTGTGACGGAATTCACCAGGCATTTTGTGCTCACCCCGCACACCCTGCATGAGCGTGGCATGTGCTTGCCGCAACAAACGGAGGGAGAGGGGCAATTCTTGCAGCGTGGCAATGGCTTTGTGCATGGCCTGGACATAGTTTTGCACCTCGCGCCAGTCGTTCCGACGTTCTGGCCGGATCTCCTCCTCCTCCAGCACCGCCTCATCCAACTCGGTACGAGTGCCCTCAATACGACTGGAAAGGCTGGCCTCTTTCAGGATGTGCATCTGCATGTAGAGATCCACCTCAGGCATCATCCGGGTGTAAGCATTCAGTTCACCCAATGCCTTGGAAGCCCGCTCCAACAGGGCGTTGATGCGGGGATCATCCCAGCTCCACGTCTGGTTGATCCGCGTGGGCTGAAAGCTCTTGTACTGGTACCGCTGCCGGAAATGGCCGGATTGAAATGTTTCAAATCTCACAGTTGCCACCGCTCCTGGGAGGAGGTCCGATTATGCCGACGCTTCTTCGGCTGCATCCGTTCCATGTTCCGGCTTGGGAGGTTTGGGAATGGACTCTCCAGGCAGGCTCTCCACGGTATGGCTCAGCCCGTAGGCGATCAGGTAGGGAATTTGAAAAATATGCCGACCGGCCTGGATCTCCAGGACCCCCCGCTGGCTCTGTTGTTGCCAGATCACCCGATAGCGGACAAACTCCCCAGGATCGGTGGCAAAACGCAACCGCACCCGGCGGCTGACCTGACTGCCCACCTCAATCCCCAGGCTTTTGCCCAACTCCATCTCCGCCTTGCTCTCCAGCAAACTCCAAAGGGTGCTCTTGGCAGAGGCCGTGATCCGGCGATTGTCCCCCAGATCCACGGAAACGGTCGCCGTCTGGTTGAACTCATGCTCACTGCTCAACGGTTTGTTGCCAAAGCGGTTGTCCATGGGGACATCCTCCGTGGCCAGCACCAGATTGCTCTCCTCCAGAACATGATGTGCCAGAATCTGCACGCTGGAGGCGGTTTGCAACCGGGCAGGCGGTTTATGGCGGGCCGCAAACCGCTTGCCCATCACCGCACCAATAACAGAGACCACGCCAGCAGCAATATACGGAAGCATCTCAATCCTCCATTTTTTTTTGTGGAAACACAAAGCATCGATGCCGCTCTTCAGCCCGCATCAAGGGACCATCTTCTCCTGCAACACCGTGCGAATGCGCAGCAGGGAGGGGACCTCCTCGCCACGGAAAGGCAAGGGACGACACATTTGCATGGTTTGCAAACCGATGCGGGCAATAAACAACCCATTGGCGACCCCCTGACCGGCCCTGGCCATGAGCATGGCGGTCACCGAATCTCCCATGGAGTGGGCGGCACTGTTGGCCAGCATATCGGTCAACCCGGCCCCCATGATGCCACGGGCCGCCTGTCGCAGCAACAGCAGGGAACCGGCGGCACCGGGACGTGCCCCGTAAACCTCGGCCACCTCCCGGATCATCCAGAGATTGCGCCACATAAAGAAAAGGGCATCCAGCCAGGCGATGGGACTGACAGCAGTCATCACCGCCGCCGCCGAAGCATGACGCACCACCACCTGATAGGCCTGTTTGTCCACCACGGAGAGCAGATGGGTGGAACAGAGGTCGAGAATTTCCCGATCCCCCAGATAATCGTTGACCTGTTGGTTGAAATGCCACAAACAGGGGACCATCTCCTCCCGCTCCCGGTAGAGCAGGGCGATGCGGTTGACCAGCCGCTGACCATGCCCGAAGGTTTGCTGGTCGATCAGATGGTTGGCCTCCTGACGCAAGGCAGAGAGAGTGCGCAACTGCCGGAAGCGGAGCAGTTCACGACCCGACACCGTCAATATGATTCCACTCAGAGCCAGGATGAGCACGGCATAAAAAGCCCCCAGCAAGGGATGAATCTCCCACTGCCGGACCAAAAAGAGCAGCGCATCCTGTACCATGAGGCTGACCAGCAGCACAACCAGAACCACCACCAGCCCGAAGAGCAGACCATACCCATGGCTCTCCGGGGGGGGGATGGGGGGTGTTTCCGGCTCCTCTCCGCCCGAAAGCTCTGCCGGGAGAGGCTCCCTCTCTGCCGTTGCGTGCTCCACCGGGAGAATGACCGGCAGCGGGGAGAGGGGGGATTGCACCGCCTGGCTCTCTGGCACGGCCAGCTCCACCGGCGGTATCCAGGTGTGGGAGGTGCCCATCAGGTCAACTTGTCCCCCAGCAAAAACTGTAACGCCTGATCCAGGCGAATATGGGGCAGGGTGGCCGCCTCCGGGTCAACGATGCGGGGGGGTTCAAACTCCATAAAATTGAACCGGTTGGCATCCCAGTCCTCGGCGCGGGGCAGGCTCTCCGGGATCTCCCCCGGAAAGAGCAAAATTTCCTGATCCCGCCCCTTGGGCACCCCCTGGACAAAGGAGAGACGCCGCCCCTCATGCTCCCGGACCACCGTGCGGGTGCAGGTTACCGAGGAGAGGGCCATGGTTTTTACCTCAACCCCCTGAAAGGTGGCATCGTTGGCCGGTTTGCTGACGATGCGGTTGAGCAGCCGTTCCAGATTGCCGTGTTGATTGGCCGCCACATGATCCACCTTGGTGGCGACAAACAGCAGTTTGTCTATCCTGGGCCACAACAGGCGGTTGAAAAGGCCCGATGCCCCATAGTGAAAATTTTGCAGAATGGATTCCAGGGCGATCCGCATGTCAGAAAAATTTTCCGGCCCCCGACTGAGGGCCTTGAGCAGATCAATCAGGACGATCTGCCGGTCGAACCGGGTAAAATGATCTTTGTAAAACCGATAGATCACCTTCTCCTTGTAGGCGTCGAACCGCTGCGCCATGATGCCGTAAAAGCTCTCTGCACCCCGGTTTTCCTCCCCCGTATCGGGCAGCGGGCAGAAGGTGAGCAGGGGGGTGCCCCGCAACTCGCCGGGCACGGTAAAGCGACCCGGTTGCAACAGGCTCAGGCCGTATTCCGTTTTGCAGCGAAGCAAAAATTGGGTATACAGCTCGCTGGCCTGGCGCAACACCCCCTCGTCGGCCCGGTTGCCCGGGGGCAGGGTCTCCAGCAGGGCACGCCACTCGGCGGAGAGGGAACGGCGGGGCTCTTCGGCACAGGATTGAAATATTTGCGCCGACCATTCGGCAAAAGAGAGCTCCAGCATGGGCAGGTCCAACAGCCACTCTCCCGGATAGTCGATAATGTCCAGGTGCAGAGTGCTGGAGTCGGACAACCGGCGATGGATCAACCCGGTGGGCCGGAAGCGGATGGCCAGCCGGATTTCGCTCAACTCTTCCGTGCGGGTGGGCCAGGTGGGATGGCGTTCGGTCAGGGGGCGGATAAACTGGTCATAGCGAAAGGCGGAAACATCCACATCGGGTTGCAGCATCACCTTGGCTCCCGCAAAGCGATTGCTGCTGACACAGTCAAAAAAGGGCAACCCGGACTCCTGCCGGGCGTGCAGCAGTTGATGAACCAGGGCAGTGATAAAGACCGTTTTGCCGCTCTGGTTCAGGCCGGTGACGGCGAGGCGCACGGTTTGATCCATGGCCAGACGCAACCATTCGGTCAGGGTTTGTTGGGCACCCGTCAGCAGGGTGCCCAAGGGCGGGACGGTAAACGGAGGAGAGACCGGGCTCATTGTTGTGGTCGGGAGGCAGGGGAGGCAGGGCCCATGATAAAACGCAACTCCACCCGTCGCACCGGCTTGCCGGGAGGCTGTTTGTCCGGGCTCCCTTCCGATGGCAAAAAGCCATCCAGACGGAAGAGGGACTGCTCGTATACGTTGCGCATTTCGTTCAACTGTGGCTGGGACTCCAGCAGTTCGGAAAAGGTTTGCAAGGCACGGGCATTGGCCTGATTCCAGTTGTGGCGGAAGGTGCTGCTGCCCACCGGGGCGGGGCCGGAGTTGCCGGCAATGACCAGGGCATCCAGTTTGACCGCCGGGGGAACCTCTCCACACCCCGCCACCTGGCTGGCACCCTGGGCAAAACAGGGGAGATGTTTGGCCAGGACCGACGCCAACTCCCGCATGCCCTGCCGTTTTTCCGGGCCGATCTCCGGGGTCTCCCCCTTGAAATCCAACAGGCCGGGCAAATAGATGGTGCCCTCCTGCTCATTGACCTCCGCCGGAATTTGCCGTTTTTTCAGATCCGACTGAATCTGTCCCAGCAATGCCTTGCGGGCGGCGGCCAGATCTGCCGTGGAGAGCGGTTGAGGACGCGGTCCCCCCGTGGATGACTCCAGCACCACCTTGGCCTGCTCAGCGGGCAATCCCTTGGGCGGCGGGGTCTCCTTGGCCGGTGCAGCCGGTACGCCCTTGGTCGGTGCGGTCGGTGTGCCGGCAGCGGGGGGGATCGCCGGGGTGGCTGTCTCTCTCTTTGGGGACTCCCCCGGGGTGGAGGGTCGGGCGGGTGTCAGCGCGGCGACCGTTGTTTCAGCCGGGGATGTGGTCGGCTTTTCGGCCTTCCTGGCGGCATTGCTCCCCGGTGAAGGGCCCTGGAAAGAGCTCAACACCTCCTCCCACCCATTCTCCCTGGGGGTGCCATTGGCAGGCTTGTCGGCATCCAGAGAAGCCTTGCCCCCCTGGACGACCGGGGGCGCGCTCTCCGTGGCACCCTTGGCGACCGGGGTGCTCTCTGTCACTGGAGCAGCGGCTTTGGGGGGAGATGGCTGGACGCCTCCCAGCAACCGGCTCCAGAGACCCGGTTCGCCCTCCGCCTTGGCCGCAGCGGGAGTGGTTCCCTTGTCCGGGGATTTTTCCGGCTGCTTGTCTGTTTTGGCCACCTGTTTTTCCGGTGCGGGGGCAGGGGTCACTTTTTCCGGGGATTTTTCCGGCTGTTTGTCTGTTTTGGCCACCTGTTTTTCCGGTGCGGGGGCAGCACTCACTTTTTCCGGCTGTTTGTCTGTTTTGGCGGATTTATCCACCGGTTTTTCCCCGGTGGCGGGAGTGGCAGCCGGTTTGCCACTATCCTCCTTGGCAGGGGGGGCGGACTCCTGGAACGCGGTGGTCAGCTTTTCCACCACACCCGGTCCAACCATCCCTTTTTCCAGCTTGATCGGCGGAGCGGTGGGGCCGGTCTCCTCCTTGTCTGCCTTGGCAGGGGCGGGGGCAGCCGCAACAGAGACCGGTTTTTCCCCTTTTTCTGTGAGTTTGACCTCTGTCTTCTCCGTGACCTTTGTCCTCTCGTCCCTGGGCGCATCCTGGAAGGTGGAGACCATTTTATCCCAGAATCCCATCTCCGGTTTTTTGCCAGACTCTTCCGCTGTCCGGGTCTCCGGCTTGTCGCCAGAGCTTCCTGGTGCCTGTTTGCGCGCCTCCGCATCAGGCTGGGCCGCCTTTTGCTGCTGCAAACGCTGGAGGGTGGTGTTCATCTGCGCCAACTGTTCGTTCAAAGTGGCATTTTCCTGACGCAATGCCTGGGCTTGCGGCGTTTCGCCAGAGGCTGTCTTGCCGTCGCTGCCGGCAGAGGCATCCGGGGGAGGGGGGAGTTTGACATGGGAGTCCGACTGGCTCTCCTCCTGCTTGAGGCGGGTCAGCAGCGAGGCATTTTGACCCAGCAGGGCCATGTTATCCTCCAGCAACTGGCGCGCCTCCGCATTCTTTTTGCGAAGTTCCGCTGCCAGCACGGTATTTTTCTCCAGCAAATCCTGCAATTCCGCCTGGGTTTTGTCCGTCTGTGCGGTTGAGGACTCTTTTTGTCGCTGGGATGGGTCCAGGCTGCCGGCCATCGCACCGGCTGCTCTTCCCCCTCCCCGTGTCTGGTACTCTTCATTTTTCAGGCGACTGTTAAAATCCAGCACGGCGACCAGAATGATCACCAGGAAGAGCAGACTGAGCCCCAGGTCCATCAGGATGAGCATAAATTTTTTTGGAATCGCGTTCATTTTGTCTGTTGGACCGATTTTTCAGAAGAAGGGGTGCGCCGTTTTTGCCTCGCCTGCAAATAATCCCCTGCCAATTGTGCAAACCCGGGGCCACGTGTTTTCGGAGCCGGTTGGGCCGCCGGGATGGCAACGGGAGGCGGCTTCTCTTGCAGGGTCGGCAACCCCGCAGCAGGAGGTGCCATCGTCAGGGTTTTGTCCTGTACACCATCGCCAGTGTCCAGCGTTTTAACGGGTTTGTCCATGTTTTTTTCCGTCCCGGTCCGGGGAGCGGCCTCTTCCCGCCCCTCGTCCAGGGTCGGCAGCGGCTCTTCCATCCAGAGCGGCACCACCCCTGGCAACGGCTTCACCATTGGCAGGGATTCCGGTTCCGGGGATGTTTCCACCACGGGCGACAGCTCCGGGAGCACCGCCAACGGATCTGTCGGTCCGGCTTCTTCGAGGCGGGACTCCGACGCCACCGCCTGCGTTATCGGCTGCACAGGGAGCGCGTCCAGCCGTTGGCAGAGGAGAGTCAGTTGTTGTTCCAACTGGGTTCGTTGCCGTCTGGCTCCCCAGGAGAAGAGGAAGGCGCAGGTCAGGCCGCTGAGGGAGGCGAGAAATTTTAGCGATGCCGAGTAGAGCACCCCGTCCATGGCCTGTCGGGCGTCGGTCAGGGTGGTGGCCTGCAACTCCCGGGTGAGAAAAACAACAGCCGCCAGGAGTCCGATCAGGGTAAAAAACAGCCCCACCCCCAGCAACAGGTTGGGGACATTGTGGAGATAATGGTGTTCCCACCCGGCACCGAGGAGGTTTTCCAGGGTCAGTGCCGACCGCTCCAGGGGTGGAGAGGGCGGGTGGGGTTCCCGCTCCAGGCGCAGGAGATCCGCTGCCAACCGCTGCCGGGCAGGGAGAATGCTGTGGTGTTGCAGAAGCCACCACTGCCTCACTCCCCAGGCCACAATGATGCAGGAGCCACTCCAGGAAACCCAGGGGTGATTCAGCAGGTGCAATATCCAATCCAGCATAATGGGATCTCCAACGGATGGCGGGCATTCCGCACACACCCGACACTCTACCAAAAATTATGCCGACCTTAAAGAATTTTCAATGTATTGCCGGAAGTTTTGCCACCTCATTCACCCTTGCGGGCTGTTTTGCCAGCGATCGAACAACTCTTTGACCACCTTTCTGACGTGGGGATAATAGTTGCCATAGCGATCCTTGAGGGAGGAAAAAGCCATGGTATCATCCGTGGCAGAGGCCAATCCCGGGGCGTTGGGGAGGGAATTTTCAAAGCATGGAATGCCGGTTTTTTGAAAAAATTCCACCATTTCCGGGACATGCAAACGGAATTGCTGGTTGCGTCTGTCGGTGCGGTTGAGAATGATGCCGAGAAAGTCCGGGCGTCCCTGGCCATTTTTTTCCTGGGCATAGCGAATCATGCGCACGGTATCCGGCAGGGCGTGGATGGCCATCCGGGTGGGTTCCACCGGGACGACGATGGAGTCGCTCATCACCAGGGCATTGATGGCCAGCAGATGGCGTTCATCCAGGCTTCCGGGGAGATCCAGGAGCACAATGTCAAATGTTCGCGCCAGGGCGGGGCGGAGCTTTTGGGAAAAGAGGGTCAAGGATTGCAACGGGTTGGCATCAAAATTGAAGATGCTCTCCCTCTCCGGGATGAGTGCCGTGACAACCGGCAGGGGGGGATGACCGCTCTGACTGCGGGGACGAACCAGCAAAAACGGTTCCAGATCCGGTTGTTCCCCCTCGGTCAACTGCATGGCCAGGTGGCCGATGCTGCGGTTGGCGACCCTGGCTGCGCCTACCACGGCCTCCCCCAGCAGGGCGGTGCTGCTGGACCCTTGTGCGTCCAGGTCGATCACCAGAACCCGGAGCGGTTTGCCCCCTATCGCCAGGGAGGCGAGAAAATCGGCCATGAACAGGGTTAACGTGGATTTGCCGACGCCGCCCTTGTTGTTGTAGATGGCGATGGTGTGCATAATGATCCCCCGCGCCACCCGATTTGGTGGGCAAAATGAATTTGTTTTCTTGACAGCAGACAGAATTGTAGGCTAACTACCGATCCTGGGGGTAGTGTGTTTTCGGGCTAACGTACCATAATAGGATGCGGGCATCAGGGGGAGATTGTCAACCATGCAAATAACCGAAGGGTTGTTGGCGGTCGGTGAAGTGGAGGCTCCCGCGATTGTCAAGAGTCTGGTGGCTCAGGGCAGCGCGTTGCCGGCGGTGGGTATCAAGACGGTCACCAGCCAGGGTGTGGTGGGTCAGGCGATGAATTCAGTCGGTCAGGCGATGAACTCCCTGGCCATGGGGGGGGCTTCCGGCGGGTCGGCGGTGGCGGTCAAGGGTGTGGGCGGCGGCGTGACCAAGGGGCTGGGATTTGGTCTGATGGGGGCCTGGGGTCAGGTACTCCTGATCGGGGTGACCATCGCCCTGGGGGTGGGGGTGTGCAACTATCTGTACCGGGGCGGCTCTGCGGGTTGGCGGAAGGTGACCGAAGAGATCCCGGAAGAGTGAGTTTTGGCAATATAAAAAAAAAGAGTTTTTAAAAAAACGGTATGGTTTCCTGATTGTGGGGTGGGGCAGCCCCTTTTGCGACAGTGAGGCAAGGCATGGCGGACTATGTGTTGCAACTGCCGGAGTCGCGCAAGACGCGTCTTCTGGCGGCAATGAGTTATCTGGGCATTTTCTGTCTGCTGCCTTTGGTGTTTGGCGATGGCAGGCCATTCATCCATTTTCACGCCCGCCAGGGGTTGGTTTTGTGGTTGTGGACCCTGCTCTCCATCTTTGCCCTGGCCATGGGTGAGATCGGGGGGTTTTTCCTGACCTTTTCCATGGGAGTGATAGTCGTTTTCAGTCTGATCGGTATTGTCTCGGTCGCGCTCAACCGCAGTTGGCGGTTGCCGGTGATTGCCATTTTGGCGGAAAAACTGTGAAACGGGTAGAATTTCGGCACCACAATACCCTCTATCTGCTGGCAGCGGTTGCCATGATTTTCATGACCATGGCCCTGGCGTTGCAGCCGCTCTATTTGCGTAAAATATTGGGTCTGGCGCGGGAAAATGCGGGTTTTGTCAATGCCAACATACAGGTGATCACCGAACTGGTGGATCTCCTCTCGGTGGGATATCTGGGATATCTTTCCGACAGAAAGGGACGCATTCCGGTTGTCTATTACGGGTTTATCCTGGCCGGGTTTTCCGCCTTGCTGTTGCCCTTCAGTCTGGAGCTGGGGGTATTGACGGGTTTTGGCGGGTTGACTTTTGTCTATCTGCTCCGTTCCACCATGTCCCTGGGCACGACGGCGGTCTGGCCACAGATTGCCACCCTGGCCGGGGATTTTGCCGATGGGGAGGCGGGGGCCTCTGCCGGGGATGCGGCGGCGGCCTACCGCCTGCGACCGCGGTTGCTGGCCAAGACCGGATTCATGATGGCCTTCGGGGCAACCCTGGTCTACACCGTCCTGGTGCAAATTCCCCAGCAGGCGGGTGTGGTGGCCGCCATGCTGCTGATGGCTCTGATCGCCTTTGCGGGTGCCTGGGTTGCCCAGCGGTTTCTCGTCGATGTGGCCCCGCGGGTGACCACCGACCGGATTCCGTTCCGGGACATTGTGCAACTGATCAAGCGGGAAGAGTCGTTGCGTCTCAGCTTTTTTTCCGCCTTCACCTCCCGCAATGACATGGTCATCATTGGCCTGTTTTTGATGACCTGGGCCATCTATTTTGCGGATGTGCTGGGGTTGGGGCATGCCCAGGCGGCGGCCCAGGCGGGGGTGGTGATCGGGTTTATCGGGCTGATGGTTCTCATGACCGTCAATCTCTGGGGGGAGTTGATCGTGCGCCTGGGGCGGGTGCCCGCCATGGTGCTGGGCATGGCTCTCTCCGGTGCGGGGTTTGCGGGCATGGGGTTGATTGTCAATCCCCTGGGGGGGTGGGTCTTTTTGCCCGCCTTTCTGGTGGGGGTGGGGCAGGCCGGATGTCTGCTGGCACCCCAGGTGGTGGCCATCGATCTCGCTCCGGTGGCCATGCGCGGTTCGGTGTTGGGTCTGTTCAATACGGTGGGTTGTCTGGGGATCATTTTTTTCTTGCAGGTTGGCGGGCTGCTGTTTGACTGGCTGGGGCCGGGCGCGCCCTTTGTTTTTACGGGTATTGCCAATTTTATCATTATGTTCTATGGTCTGTTCATTCTCAGGGCAAGACCCGCCTGCTCTGCCGGGGAACTGGTTTAGGCGAGGGGGAGTGGAAGGTCGGTCGTTGCATGTTTCTTTCGGAGAGAGAATTTCATGGCAAGTATCGTGTTTGGTTTGGTGGCCATTGCACTGGGGTTGTGGGGGCTCTCCACATGGTGGTGGTCGGTGGTGGAGGTGTTGCGGGGTGTTGTCCCTCTGCTGCTGATTTTGATCGGTCCGGTGGCTTTGGGGGCGGGTATCACCAAGCTGCGGGAGAATAATGAGGTGGAGGCGGTTCTGGCGACTCAGGAGTTGGATGATGTCGCCGGGGATACCATGAGGCAGGATACCGCATAACCCTGTCAATCGCGTCGTACCAGGCGAGAGTGGATCAGATGAGTCCAAAAGAGATGCTTTTTTGCGGCAAGGATCTCCGCAAATATTTGTATTTGATCGGTATTGTCGCAGTGTTTATCCTGATCGGCAGCTACTGGTACACCCAGTATTACCTGAAGGGGATCGGCTTTGATGCCGCCGCGACGGGTAATGTGCCCCCGTTGGCGGGAGCCCAGGGGGTTCCGGCTGCCCAGTGGGTGGGGGCGGGACAGGGGGCTCCCCAGATGCAGACGGTGGCGGCGGTGTCGGCGGTGCCCAAGGGGGGATTCAGCCGGATCACCCGGCGGCTCATGCCCAGTGTGGTCAATGTCAGTGCCACCCGTGCGTCGGGGCCGACAGGTGCGGCGACGGCTGCCCAGGCCGCCGGAACACCGGCCCAGCCGGATGCCGGTCTGCGCTTTGCCCAACCCTTTACGGGGGCGGCCTTCGAGAGCGTGGGCTCCGGCATCGTGGTGACGGCGGAGGGGCATATCCTGACCAATCACCATGTGGTGGAGCAGTCCCAGGAGGTGTATGTGACGGTGTTTGAGCGGGATGGCACCACCATGCGCTATCATGCCGAGGTGGTGAGCCTGAATGCCAAGCGGGAGCTGGCGTTGCTCAAGGTGGAGCCGGTGCGGCCATTGCGCCCCGCCCCTCTGGGCAACAGCAAACTGGCGCAGATCGGGGACCCGGTGATTGCCATTGGTTCTCCCTTTGGTCTGGACCAGACGGTCAGCCAGGGGATTGTCTCCGGCAAGCGCAATGCGGTCACCATTGAGGGGGTTGTCCACAAGGATCTGGTCCAGACGGATGCGGCCATCAACCGGGGCAACTCCGGTGGACCTCTGGTGGATGGCAAGGGGATGGTGATTGGGGTCAATACGGCGATTTACACCCCGACCGGGGCCTTTTCCGGCATCGGGTTTGCGGTACCCATTGAGCGGGCCAGGGAGTTTATCGAGGAGGTGGTGCCGTTGCCGAAGGTGGTTCCGGCGGCGGCGGGTGGGGGAACGCCTGTGGCGGCTCCACCGATTTACGCCAATGCGGTGTCGCCCCACGAAGACCGGGGTCCGTGTGAATCCTGCCATACCATTCTGGCGACGCCCCCCGGGACGGCGGGTGGTGGCATGGTTCCGGCGGCGGTGACCCAGGCCCCGCCGGCTCCGCCGATTTATGCCAATGCGGTGATGCCCCATGAGGATCGGGGCACCTGCGAGGCGTGTCACCAGATCATTCCTGTTCCCCAGACGCCGGGGGTCGGGGCGGTTGGCAATGGTCCCAGTGGTCCGAACGGTGCGCTGGCGGCTCTGCGTCCCGGTTATCAGGGGCGCGGTGGAATGAATTACAGCTTCTCGCCGGGTGGTGCGGTGGGAATTCCGGCGGCGGCTCCAGTGGCGGCGACGGCGGGTGGTCTGGATGGGGTGGCGTTGGACCAGGCCATGGCCCGCCAGTATCGTTCCCCGTATCCCGAGGGGGTGCTGGTGCGGGGGGTGCAGCCCGGCTCTCTCGGCATGCGGGCGGGTTTGCGGGCGAATGATATTGTTTTCAAGCTGAACGGTCGGTGGGTCAAGTCGCCTCAGGAGGTGAACGCCCTGCTGGCGGGGGTGGATGCGGGGCGGTCGGTTCGTTTTGCCGTGATCCGGGAGGGGGAGCGGCAGACCCTCCCCGTGACGGCGGGTGCGGGCGAGGGGGCAGCGGCGGCGCAACCGGTGGCCATGGTGGTTCCGCCGACTGCGGCGGACCCGATGATGACGCAAACCATGCCGGGCAAGGCGGCCCAGGAGGCGGCGGCTCCCAACAAGGCGGCGGCTCCCCTCAAGACGGAGTTTGAATGGATGGGTCTGGAGATGACCCCCATCTCTCCGGCCATGAAGCAGAAGGATTCGACGTTGTTGAACAAGTTTGGGGCGGTGGTGGCGGATGTGGACCCCGGCACACCGGCAGAGGCGGCTGGGATGCAGGCGGGTGATATTGTAGTGGCGATCAACAACCAGCCGGTTCCTTCGGCGGGTGCCCTGGATCAGGCCATCAACGCCACCAACAAGCAGCAGCCCATTCTGCTGGAGGTGGAGCGCAACAATGTTCGCATGTTTGCCACGTTACAGTAGGTATCAGAGACCATCGGGTTGCCTGGCCGGTGCGTTGTGCCCGTCCGGGATGAGGAGATGACCTTGGAAGAAAACGACAGGCCGGTTGTCCGGGCAGGGGGTGGGGACGAGGTCATCGAACTGGCCCTGATGTTTGATCTGACGGGACAAGAGATGGAGGCGGTGGAGGATGCGGGGAGTTTCCATGCGGATGGGCCCGGTGAGGCGGGCAGCGGGGAAGGGGTTGTGCAATCGGATTTGGTGACGAGAGAGACGATGACCAGACAAGCCGAGGGTGAACAATGGGGCGCACTTTCCCGCGCTGTGGTGACAGGCCGGGGAGAGGAGTCGGCCTCCTTGCAGGAGGTGAATGAGCGGGGTGCGGCCGGGGCGGATTCCGGGTTGGCGCGGGGCAGGGGTGCGGGTGACGAGGCCGCTCCCATGGACAATGCCTGGCAACAATCCGGTATGGCGGCCAGGCAGTTGGGGGTCGCCCGTCTGGCCACCGAATTTTTAGGGCCGCCGCCGGGGGGGCCACTGCCGGAAACTCCGGTGATGGAGCCGATTGAGCCCCTGTTTCCGGAGGAGGAGGAGCTCCCCGTGTCTGCGGCCGACTCTGAGCACTCTCTGCATGAGATGGACGAGGTGTCGCCCTTGGCTTCTGCCTGGTCCGATCCCGTCCCGGAGGCTCCATTGGGGCGGGCGGCGCGGCGGGTGATGCCCTGGCTGCCCAGTGCGGAGGGGGAATCGACGGAGGGGTTGTTGCGGGAGCCAGAGGGGATGGGACGGGGAGGAGCATCCCGGCATGCCACGGGGGCGCAGGCGGCCCAACGGATGGTTGGACGGTCTGACCTGGAGGATACGGAACCTTTCGATCTGCAACATGTGGCGTTGATCACCGAGGGGAAGGTGCGGAAGGATGTTTTCCGGCGGACCGAAAATCTGGGGGATGAGATTATTGTCCGTCTGACCCTGCCGGTCAAACAGGCGGCGGAGCCGGTGGTGGAGAGCCGGTCGGCGGAGGTGCAGCGTTTTTCACCGGAGATGTTGGTATCGGTATTTGCCCAGTCGGCAGAGGATGAGAGGGAGGAGATGGAGCAGACAGCAGTCGTGCCAGAGGTTGTACCAGAGGTGGCGGCTGAGGAGGCGGAGGTCGCAGAGGTTGGCGTGCCATGGGTGGGTGACAATGGGGTGGAGGAGCTTTCGACCATTCCGGTGTGGCAGACCGATGGGATCGATCCGGTGGCGGAACCGGAACCGGAACCGGAACCGAGACCGAAACCGGAACCGGTTCCAGATGTGCCGATGCTGGATGCGGTGGTGTTGGAGCCCTTTGATGTGGACGATCTGGATCGGGTTGTTCATGGGAGCAGGGCGACCGTTGGCCGGGGGAGTGCCAGACGCGTTGTCGGGAGGGATGTGGCGGAACTGGAGGGGAATCCCTGGTTTGAGACGCCGACCGCTCCTGCGGGGGGAGTGGTTGCGACTACTCCAGCCCCGTTGCCCTCCTGGCCCAAGGATCTGGAGCCTTTTGATGTGGCGCGGGTGGAGGAGGCTGGCAGGGGGTTTTCGGCGCAGGCCGGGCGTCTTTCTGGAGGGGCGGATGAGAGGGAGCCTGTCGCTTGGGGAGACAATCCCTGGGGAGGGGAGACCGCCATGCCGGTAGGGATGGTGGTGGGGGATGTGCAACGGGTGGCTCCAGCGCAGGCGGAACCGGTGGCCACGGAACCGGTAGCTGTGGAGCCCACTGCCGCGCCGGAACCGGTGCAGGCCGTTTTGGTACCGGCCTATCGTGTGGAGGGGATGGCCAGTCGGGCGGGTGCATCGGGTGGAGCCCTTGAGCCAACGGGTATCATGGCGGCGAATACGCTGGCGACGGCTGCGGAGGCCAATGTCCTGGCGGGTTTTGCGAAAAAGGTGGCCTACAGTGTTGCCGACACGGCGGCGAATCTGGTCATCTGTACCGGGTTGGACCGGGCGGTGCATATCATGGCGATGACCGCTGCCACGGTTGCGGAGGCGGCGATCATTGAGCGGGCCCGGAACAGCGGTGTCAAGACCTACAATATTACCGATACGGCGGCCAATCTGGCGGCTTCGTCGAGTGCCGTGCTCTCCCTGGCCGGTGTGGTGACGGCCAGCACCTTGGCGACGGCTGCCGAGGCCAATATTTTTGCGGGTTTTGCCAAGGCGGTGGTTTACAGCGTTGCCGACGTGGCGGCGCGGGTGGTGGCTTGTGCCGGTTTGAACAGGGCGGTGAACATTACCGCCACCACGCCGGTCACCCTGGTGGAGGCGGCAGTCATTGAGGCGGCCCATAACAGCGGTGTCAACACTTATGATATTGCCGACACGGCGACCAATCTGGCGGCTGTTGCGGAAGGTCTGCTTGCGCCGGCCGGTCGGGTGCTGGCCACGACACCGGCCTCTGCGGCCGAAGCCGACAGGTTGGCGGGCTTTGCCAAGCCGGTGGTGTACCATGTCGTTGATACGGCGGTGCGGCTGGCGGCCTCGGTTGGTTTGCACAAGGCGGTGAATGTTGGGGCCAGCACGGCGGCGACGGTGGCGGAAGCGGCGGTCATTGCGGAGGCCGGCAACCGGGGCGGCAAGAGCTATGATATTGAGGACACGGCGGCGCATCTGACGGGCGCGCCGGCGCATGTTCTGGCTCTGGCGGGCACGGTGACGGCGAGCACTCCGGCGAAGGGCGGTGAGGCCAGCATTCTGGCAGGCTTTGCCAAGCCGGTGGTGTACAGCATTGCCGACACAGCGGCGAATCTGGTTATCAGTTCCGGTTTGGACAAGGCGGTGGATATTCGGGCCACGACGCCGGCCACGATTGCCGAGGCGGTGCTGATTGATGCGGCGCGCAACAGTGGTGGCAAATATTATGATGTTGTTGATACGACGCAAAACCTGATGGTTTCGTCGAGTGGCATTCTCACCCTGGCGGGGACGGTGAGTGGTGCCGAGGCCACGCTGTTGGCGGGTTCTGCCAAGATGGTGGTCTACAGCATTGCCGATACGGCGGCGCAGGTGGCGGCCAGCAAGGGGTTGGACAAGGCGGTGCACATTACGGCCACCACGGCGGCCACGGTGGCGGAGGCGATGATCATTCAGGCGGCCCGTAACAGCGGTGTCAAAAGCTGTCGCATAGCGGATACGGCGGCCCATCTGGCGGCGGCCACGGAGGGGACGCTGGCGCAGGCCGACCAGGTGACGGCGGTGACAGCGGCGACGGCGATGGAGGCGGGTGTGTTGGCGGGTTTTGCCAAGCCGGTGCTCTACAGTGTTGTTGACACGGCGGCGAATCTGGTGCTGAGCACCGGGTTGAACAAGGCGGTGAACATCACGGCCACCACGCCGGCCCTGGTGACGGAGGCCATGGCCATCAGCATGGCCAGCAACTCTGGTGACAAAATTTTCCATATTGCCGATACGGCGGCCAACCTGGTGGCTGCCTCGGATGGTTTGCTCGCGTTGGCCGGCACGGTGACGGCCAACACCCTGGCGACGGGTGTGGAGGCGGGTCTGTTGGCGGGTATGGTCAAGACGGTGGTCTACAGTGTTGCCGACACGGCGGCACGGGTGGCGGCCAGCACCGGGCTGAACAAGGCGGTCAACATTACGGCCACGACGGCGGCTCTGGTGGCGGAGGCGGTGGTCATCCAGGGGGCTGGCAACCGGGGTGTCAAGACCTGCCATATTGTCGATACGGCGACCCGTCTGGTGGCCATGCCGGAGAGGTTGCTGGCATTGGTCGGTCAGGTGACGGCCAGCACGTTGGCGACCGGTGAGGAGGCCGCTATTTTGGCGAATTTTGCCAAGCCGGTGGTGTACAGTATTGCCGACACGGCGGCGCAGGTGGCGGCCAGCGGCGGTTTGCACAAGGCGGTGGATATTACGGCGACGACGGCGGCCACGGTGGCGGAGGCGATGATCATTGCTGCGGCTGGCAACAGTGGCAGCAAAACCTTCGACATTGAGGATAGTGCGGCCCATTTGGCGGGGGCAGAGGAGCGTCTTCTCATGCTGGCGGGCACGGTAAGGGCCAACACGCTGGCGACGAGTGGGGAGGCCACTGTTTTGGCGGGTTTTGTCAAGCCGGTGGAGTACAGCATTGCCGACGTGGCGGCGCAGGTGGTGACCAGCACCGGTCTGCAAGAGGCGGTGGACATTACGGCGACGACGGCGGCCACGATGGCAGCGGCGAAGATTATTGTGGCGGCCGGCAACAGGGGCAGCAGGGCCTTTGATATTCGGGATACGGCGACCAATCTGGCGGCTGGACCGGAGCATCTCCTTCTCCTGGCGGGCAGGGTGACGGCCAACACCCTGGCGACGGGTGCGGAGGCCACCGTTTTGGCGGGTTTTGCCAAGCCGGTGGTTTACAGCATTGCCGACACGGCGGGGCAGGTGGCGGCCAGTTCCGGTTTGCACCGGGCGGTGGATATCACGGTCACCACGGATGCCACGGTGGCGGAGGCGACGATCATTCAACTGGCTGGCAACAGTGGCAAAAAAATGTGCAGCGTGACCGACACGGCGGCCCATCTGGCTGCGGTGGTGGGGGGGTTCCCCCTGCTGGTTGGCCAGGTGACGGCGAGCACGACGGCGAAGGGGGTGGAGGCCAATGTCCTGGCCGGCTATGTCGGGACGGTGACCTACAGCATTACCGACACGGCCTCCCAGACGGCGGCCAGTCTCGGTTTGAACAGGGCGGTGGACATTACGGTCAGCACGCCGGCCACGGTGGCGGAGGCGGCGATCATTGGTGCTGCCGGCAACAGTGGTCGCACCACCTTCGACATTGTGGACACGGCGGCCCATCTGGCGGCCTCCTCCAATGCCGTGCTCCGGTTGGCCGGGGCGGTGACGGCGAATACGCCGGCGACGGGCGCGGAGGCTACCCTGCTGGCGGGTTTTGCCAAAGCGGTGGCCTACAGTGTCTCCGACACGGCGGCCAATCTGGTGGCCAGTGCCGGTTTGAGCAAGGCGATCAACATTACGGCCACCACGGCGGTCACGGTTGCGGAGGCGATGATCATTGAAGCGGCTGGCAACACGGGTGCCAATCGATACGACATTGCGGACACGGCGGCCAATCTGGCGGCCTCCTCCGATGCGGTGTTTGCGTTGGCCGGGACGGTGACGGCCAAGACGTTGGCGACGGGTGTCGAGGCCACGATTCTGGCGGGTTTTGTCAAGCCGGTGGTATACAGCATTTCCGACACGGCTGCGAACATAGTGGCCAGCACTGGTTTGCACAAGGCGGTGAACATTACGGCCACCACGCCGGCCACGGTGGCGGAGGCGGCTGCCATCGATATGGCCGGCAACAGTGGCATTCGGGCCTATGACATGGTGGGGACGGCGGGTGGTTTGCCGACCGAGTCCAGCGCGCCCCTCACGTTGCGCAGTGCGGTGACGGGTGCGGAGGCCAGTCTGTTGGCGAGCTTTGCCAGGAGTGTGACCTATAGCGTTTCCGACACGGCGGCGAACCTTCTGGCCAGTACCGGTCTGCACAAAGCGGAGAACATTACGGCCACGACGCCGGTTACCCTGGCAGAGGCGGCACTTATTGAGGCGGTTGGCAACAGTGGTGTGAACACCTACAATATTGCGGACACGGCGGCCAATCTGGTGACCTCTGCCGATGAGGTGCGTGCACTGGCCGGGGTGGTGACGGCGAGTACGCCGGCGACCGCTGCGGAGGCCAGTGTTTTTGCAGGTTTTGCCAAGCCGGTGGTTTACAGTGTCTCCGACACGGCGGCGCAACTGGCGGCCAGCACCGGTTTGCACAAGGCGGTGGACATTGTGGCCACCACGGCGGCCACGGTGGCGGAGGCAAAGATTATTCTGGCAGCCGGCAACAGTGGCAGCAAGGTCTATGACGTGCTGGACAGTGCGGCCCATCTGGCGGCTGCGCCGGAGCATCTGTTGGTGCGGGCGGGCAAGGTGACGGCGAATACGCCGGCGACGGGAGCAGAAGCCACGATTCTGGCGGGGTTTGCCAAGCCGGTGGTGTACAGTGTTGCCGACATGGCGGCGCGGGTGGTGGCCAGCACCGGTTTGCACAAGGCGGTGGACATTCTGACCGCGACGACGGCCACGGTGGCGGAAGCGACGGTTATTGCGATGGCCAGCAACGGTGGCAGCAAGACTTATGACATTGTGGACACGGCAGCCCACCTGGCGACTGTGTCGGAACGTGTGCTGGCACCGGTGGGCACGATGCGGGCGACCACACCGGCAACAGGTGCGGAGGCCAGTGTTTTTGCAGGGTTTGCCAAGTCTGTTCTCTACGATATTACCGATACGGCGGCGCAGGTGGCGGCCAGTACCGGTTTGAACAAGGCGGTGAATATCACGGCCACCACGGCGGCCACGGTGGCGGAGGCGGTGCGCATCGCCGTGGCTGGCAACAGAGGCAGCAAGGTGTTTGATATTGAGGACTCGGCGGCGCATCTGGCGGCTGCGGCAGAGCATGTGCTGGAGTTGGCGGGTCAAGTGACGGCGAACACGCCGGCGACGGCTGCGGAGGCGGGTGTTTTGGCGGCCTTTGCCAAGACGGTGGTGTACAATGTGGCCGACACGGCGGCGCAGTTGGTGACCAGCACCGGTTTGCACAAGGCGGTGGATATTGTGGCCACCACCCCGGCCAGGGTGGCGGAGGCGGGGATCATCCAACTGGCTGGCAACAGGGGCAGCAAGGCCTGCAATGTCGAGGATACGGCGGCCAACCTGGCGACTGTGGTGGGGGGATTTCCCCTTTTGGTGGGTGCGGTGACGGCGAGCACTCCGGCGACGGCTGTGCAGGCTGGTGTTCTGGCCGGGTTTACCAGGGGGGTGGTCTACAGTGTGGCCGACGAGGCGGCGCAGGTGGCGGCGGCGGGTGTCGCGCTGAACCGGGCGGTGGATATCACGGCCACCACGGCGGCCACGGTGGCGGAGGCGATGGTGATTGCCGCAGCCGACAACAGTGGCTGCAAAACCTTTGACATCATAGATTCGGCGGCCCATCTGGCGGCCTCGTCCAATGCGGTGCTCCAGTTGGCCCGGACGGTGACGGCGAACACATTGGCGACGGGTGCGGAGGCCACTGTTCTGGCGGCCTTCGCCAAGGAGGTGGTCTACAGCATTGCCGATACAGCCGGGCATGTGGCGGCCAGCACCGGGTTGCAGAAAGCGGTCAACATCCAGGCCACCACGGCGGCCACGGTGGCGGAAGCGATGGTCATGGTGGAGGCCGGCAACGTGGGTAGCGTGGCTTTTGATATTGCGGACACCTCGGCCCATCTGGTGGCTGCCAGGGGTGATCTGCTTGCGCTGGCGGGTCAGGTGACGGCGACCACGCCGGCGACGGGTGCGGAAGCCACTGTGCTGGCGGGATTTGCCAAGACGGTGGTTTACAATGTAGTGGATACGGCGGCGCATCTGGCGGCCAGCGGTGGTTTGCACAAGGCGGTCAACATCCAGGCCACCACGGAGGCTACCGAGGCAGAGGCGGTATGCATCAAAATGGCCGGCAACAGCGGTGCCAAGAGCTATCGTGTTGCGGGCACCTCCCCTGTGGTTGCCGAGACAATGCCCGTCGCGCTGGTCGGGGATATGGTTCTTCACGATGGTGAGGGGACGCTCTCTCCTCTGGCTGCTGAGTTCCGTGATTTGTCCGGGTTGGACAATGTGCAGATGACCGTTGCTCAGGAGGGAGGGGCGGATGCGGCTTTCCTGATGCAGCCCCTCGCAATGGAAACGGATGAAGCCGGCGGGCATGAGGAGGCCGCCACCCCCCCCGCTGAGTCGGAAAGCATGGTTGAAATGTTATCGGTTATGCGTGAAACCGCCCGTCTCACCCGTGAGTCTGCCATGGTGATGCGGGAATCGGCGGTTCTCTCTGCGGAGTCGGCCAATGTCATGCTCCGTGCGGTACGGGCTCCGGCCACCGACCTTGTGGCTGCTCGTCCAGAAAAGCCCGTGGTGCAAGCCCCGACCCACCCCGGTGGGAGTCGCCAGGACCGGGTGGTGGTGCCGGTGGAAAAGTTGTTCAGCGGTCTTTCCAATGCTCTGGGAGATATGGTGGGGTCGGTGGTTGGGCGACGGTCAACAAAAAAGCGTTGATCGTGCAGGGGTGCAGCAGTTCATTTATCCGATAGACTTCAACTATCGATTCGAGAAGGGAGGCGATTATGACAAACCAGAAAAGTGACCGGGCATTGCTGTTGGGAATCGATTTTGGGACAGCCAGAACGGCGGTGATGAGCAACCGGAAGCACAAGGGTATCATGCACAGCGTGGTGGGGTATCCACGGGATATTATCGGGGTCAAGTTGCTCAACCGGACACATGTGGTTGGTGATGAGGCCATTGAGAAACGGTCATTTCTGGATCTGTTTTATCCGCTGGATGACGGAGTGTTGAAGGAGGCCAGCGAACGGGATCTGGAGGCCGGTCGTGAATTGTTGAAGCAGGCCATTGCGATAGCCGAGCCCAGGGTGGGGGACCGGATTTGCGGTATCATCGGCGTGCCGGCCCGGGCCTCGGTGGCCAACAAGGGGCAACTGCTGAAGGTTGCGGAAGGTTTGATGGATGTCTGCATGGTGGTTTCCGAGCCCTTCATGGTGGCCTATGGTCTCTCCCGACTGATCAACACCGTCATTGTCGATGTGGGGGCGGGGACGATTGATATTTGCGCCATGAAGGGAGCCATTCCCAAGCCCGAAAACCAGCTCAGCATTCTGAAGGGTGGCAACTATGTGGACACCCTGCTGGAGACGGCGATCCGGGACTCCTTTTCCGGGGTGCAGATTGACCGTCACTTGGCCCGTCTGCTGAAGGAGCGTCATGCCTTTGTGGGCACCGCCCAGGAGGAGGTGATTGTACCCCTGCGGGTGCATGGCAAGCCGGTGGATCTGAACATTACCGAGGCGATTCGCGTCACCTGCGAGACCATTGTCCCGGACATTGTGGAAAACATCAAAAAGCTTATTCTGGTCTATTCGCCGGAGTGTCAGGCAGAGGCGTTGGCCAATATTGTTCTGGCGGGGGGAGGCTCCCGGATTCGTGGTCTGGGGTCGATGCTGGAGCATCACCTGAAAGAGTATGGCAATGTCCATGTCACCATGGTGGCGGACCCCGATTTCAGTGGTGCCCATGGGGCGTTGAAGCTGGCCATGGAGCTGCCGCCGGAGTATTGGGGACAGATTGGTGAGGTGATGGGTGGTTGAGTTTGGCGCATGTCGCCGGGTGTGGGTTTGATCGGGGTGCAACATTTATTGGAGAGTGACGATGAGTGAGACGGTTTTGCAACGGGAAGTGGGGATCTCCTCCCGGACGTTGGCGGTGATGAGCTACCTGGGGGTGCTCAGTCTGGTGCCCTTGGTGATGAACCGCAACGACTCCTATGTGCAGTTTCATGCCCGGCAGGGGGTGGTGTTGTGGATGTGGGAGGTGTTGGCCATTTACACATTGCTGGTTCCGGCGGTGGGCCATTTTTTCTTTCGCATCTCTTCGATTGCCTGTCTGGTGTTGTCGGTGATCGGGGTGTTGTCGGTGTTGCTGGGCCGGGCCTGGAAATTTCCGATCATTGGGGATTGGGCGGCTCACCTGTGATGGCGGGGTGAGGGGGAAGCCGGGTTTTCCACTTCCCGGGTTGTCCGCCTGTTGCGCGGGCACGAGGTGATCTGAGTTGTGCCGACTGGGACGGGAGAGGATTCTGTGGTCAGGCTTGTCCTATCTTTGCTGTTTGCGATGCTGCTGCTGATCTTCACCTCGAAGAACATGCATCCGATGCGGCTGGATACCGTGTTCGGTCCGCCCGTGGAGTTGCCGGTGGTTCTGGCTCTGCTGGGAGCCTTTATTGTGGGTTTTGCCCTGGCCACTTTCCAGCACATTGTGCGGGAGTCGAAGCGGTCCCGTGACAGACTTGATGGCGATTTTTAGGGTCATGCGATGAGATATTCCCGATGTGTCGCCTGTCATGGGATGGTGGGCTGGGTTGGACTGATGGCCAATCTGGCTCTTTCCGGGCTGAAATTGTTTGTGGGGGTGGTCGCCGGTTCCCAGGCGTTGGTGGTGGACGCCCTCTATTCTGCCAAGGATGTGGTCACCTCCATTCTGATTCTGGTGGGGTTGAAGTTTTCCAAGCAGCCCCTGGACCGGGAGCATCAGTTTGGCCATGGCAAGGCGGAATTTTTGCTTTCTGCGGCGATCAGTCTGCTGTTGATGGGGGTGACCGGGTTGCTGTTTTTTCTGGCGGCCGGCCACTTGATCGAGGGGGATCACCGCCCGCCCCACCTGATTGCGTTGTGGGCGGCCTTTTTTTCCATGGTGGCCTGCTGGTTTATCTATCGCTACACCCGGTGTGTGGCGGTGGAGATCAACAGTTCCATTGTCATGACCCTGGCCAAGCACACCCATGGGGACGGGCTCTCGTCGGGTGCGGTGGCGGTGGGAATCATTGGTTCCCATTATATGGGGATGCCCTGGCTGGATACGGTGGTGGCCCTGGGGGAGACCTTGCATCTGCTGTACCTGGGAGGTGAGGTTTTCTGGGAGGCGTTCCAGGGGTTGATGGATTCCGCCGCGCCCAAGGAAGTGCGGGAGCAGATCTGGAGCCATGCCTCGGAGGTGCCGGGGGTTCGGAGCGTGGACCAGGTGCGGACCCGCCGGGTTGGCCAGGAGATTTGGGTGGATCTGGTGGTGGGGGTGGACCCGGACCATTCGGTGCAGGAGGCCCGGCAGATTGCCCGGCAGGTGGAGGAGGTGCTTTCAAAAACCATTCCTCATGTTGGGGATGTCAGTGTGCAGTTTCAGTCTTTGAGCGGTTCGGTGCCGGAGTTGAAGGTGATTCGGGCCGAGATGGCCAAGATTCAGCAAAAGCGGCAGACGCCGGGAAGCCGGAAGGTGGGGGAGGAGCTTTCCTGATGGGGGGGCTGCCCGGATGACTCCCTGGCTGGCATTGTTTTTGTTTGCAGCGGTGTTTGCGGCCATTTATACCGGTCGGGTGGAACGGCGTCTGGCCATGCTGGGGGGGGCGGGGTTGTTTTTGCTGCTGGGGCTTGCCGACGGATTTTATACCCCGCGCATGGCGTTTGATGCCATCTACTTTGATACGCTGGTGTTATTGTTTGGCATGTCGCTGGTGGCGGATGTTTTGGCCCGTTCTGGAATGTTTGCGGTATTGGCGGAGCGGGCGGCGGTATATGCCGGGGGCAGTGCCTGGGTGACCCTGGTGGTTTTCTCCCTGCTGACCTATTTTTTCAGTTTGTTTGTCAATAATTTATCGGTGATGGTGGTGGTTTTGCCGGTCACCCTGGCCCAGTGCCGGTTGGCGCGCATCAATCCGGTTCCGTTGCTGATTGCCGAGCTGGTGGCCTCCAATCTGGGGGGGGCTTCGACGATGGTGGGTGATTTTCCCAACATGATCATTGCCTCGGTGGCGCATTTGCATTTTCTTGATTTTATTGGCGGCATGATGGCACCCTGTCTGGTGTTGCTGGCGGTGATGTTGTTGTTTTTTCAGCGTCGCCGGGTGGCTCTTGCCATTGCCACGCAGCCTGCTCCCGGCTATCGAGCCGGCACGTTGCTCTCTGCACAGATTACCGATCCCTATCTGTACCGTTTGGGGTTGACGGTGTTGCTGGTGACGCTGGTGGGTTTTCTGGCAGCCAAGAGCCTGGGCATTCGGCCTGCCACGATCGCTCTGGTGGCGGGCCTGTTGCTGTTGGTGATCGGAAAATTTGCCCGGAATGCCATTTTTGAGGCGATGAACGGGGGGGATATTCTTTTTTTCCTGGGACTGTTTGTCATGGTGGGTGGTCTGCGGGCGGCGGGTGTGCTGGATGGGGTCACCTGGCTGATCACCACCCTGGGGCTGGGCAACTCCCGGTTGGAGCTCCTGTTGCTGCTGGTGGCGTCGGGGGTGGTGACGTTGTTTTTGAATGCCGGACCTTCCACGGCCTTTTTTGTCCCGGTGGCGGTGGATATGAGTGGCTATATACCCGGTTCCATCGTCTGGTGGACCTTGTCTCTGGGGGTGTTGGCCGGCTCTTCGGCCTCGTTGACCGGGGCGACGGCGGGTTCCGTGGCGGTGACCTATCTGGAGCGGGAGGTGGCCCGTTTCCCGGAGATGCGCGGCTATCTGTTTCCGTCCCAGGGGTTGGACGCGCCGGTATTTTTGCGCCAGGGTTTGCCAATCATGGCGGTTTTTATGAGTGTTTCTGCTGTTTATATCCTCTTGGTGATGCCTTGACATGACAACACAAAGAAAGAGCATGCGCAAGACCATCGACTATCCCTTCTGTCGGCAGCCCTGGCATATCGGGTTGATGCTCCTGGGGATCTGTTATGTGTTTACCATGGTCTGGGCCTTCCACCTCCTGCACGAGGATCTGGAGGAGAGCCTGGACTTTTTGCGTTTTGGCAAGAAGAGCAGCAGTTCCAGTGAGCAGGGGCGGTCGGGTGCCCAGGCGGTGACGGCGGCCTTGAACACGGTGGTCTCTGCCCTGCCGCCGGGTCAGGTGCCTGCGGACATTCGGGTACGTGCGGCTTTGGTGAACATTGCCGGTTTGCGTGTGGCGAGCGGAGGGGGTCCGGGGCAGTTTGCCAGCACGGGGTCCGGGGTGTTGGTGACGGCCAACGGTTATGTGGTGACGGCGGCCCATGTGGTCTCCGGTCTGACGGAGATACTGGTGCGGGTGCAGACCCCTTCCGGTCCGCGCCAATATACGGCGCAGTTGGTCAAGAAGGCTCCCAACCATGATGTGGCGGTATTGAAGCTGGCCTCGCGGGATCTTTTTCCCTATCTGCCGTTGGCCCCGGAGTCGGCGGTGCCCAAGGTGGGTGCCCGTGTGGTGGCCTGGGGGGACCCGGACACGGCCAACGCGGTGGTCAACCGGGGGAAGGTGACCCAGGTGGATGCGGTGACGGTGGTGGAGGGGGTGAGTCTGGCGCATCTGTTGCGTACCAGTGCGGTTTCCCACTGGGCGCAGAGTGGCGGGCCACTGCTGGATGAGCAGGGGCGGTTGGTGGGGATCAATATTGCGGCCCAGTCCGGGAGCGGTTCGGTGGGGTATGCGGTTCCGGCGGATGTGTTGTGGGCCCATTTTCAGGATGTGGTCAACTTTCCCCAGGCGACCCGGCCCCAGGCGGCTCTTCCGATGGCTCCGGTGACGCCTGTTGCGGCGGTGGCGGGTGGGGATGCGCGCATGGTGCCGGTGGCGCAAACGGCGGCGGTGGCCGGGCGGGAGCCACGGCGTGCCGATGGCTGGTGGGCCCAGGCCCAGGCAGCGTATGGGGGGGGACAGACGGCTGGACCGGTCTCCGGGATGCATGTGGCCATGGTGACGCCGCAGCCGCAGATGGTGCCGGCGGCCCATGTGGCGGAACAGATGGTGTGGGGCTATCCGTTGCACACCCTGCTGGGGCTGGTGGCGTTGGGTCTGGTGTCGGGGATCAGCGGCGGGATGATGACCATGGGGGGTGGGATCATCAAG
>JAMOAX010000149.1:0-6711 GCA_039908555.1 Magnetococcus sp. DMHC-8 | reverse complement strand
CCCTGGGGATCCCGGTGTTCAACCGGGGCAATCAACGGGATTTGTTCCGGTTTGTCGACAACCACCTCATCCTTCAGGGTGGTCATCTCGGGGGTGATTTTGTTGGCATCCAGCACCTCATAGACCAGCTCACGCCGCTCCTCGTCGGCCGATACATAAAAACCGAAGGTGGCGGTGGTCGGGGGCCCGGCCTGGGGCGGCGGCACCGCCGGAACCGAATCGGGCAGCGGGGTGGGATCAGGCAGCGGGGACGCCACCCCATCGACAGAGGCTGCGCCCCCGGACAGGCCGGGCGACGGTGCCGCCTCCGGCACCTCTGTGGTCGAAACAACAGTCAAATTGTCAGCCATCCACCCCTCCACTGCCCACATCAATGAGCCAGGATGCCGACCGGCGCCCTGCCGGCCCGAATGGGGCCGGCAGGGCGTCGGTGCGACACAGACAGCCGCCGGACGCAGCCGGGGCGCTCCTCAACAATCACTTTCCACGGTGCCCGGCAACGGCCGCCCATTGTTGTCCAGATGACCGGTCAGATTGGTCGGGCAGTAGGGCTCCTGGGCCGTGCCCGGCTCCGCCACGACACTCTGGTTCCACCGTTTGCCTATCGAGGCATGCACCTGCATCTCCAGGCTGGCCGGAAACTGCCGGGTGGCCTGGGGCAACCGGTCGAATGGAAAGTGCTCCCAGGGCTGATGGGCCACCCCCAACGGGTCCGGGGCGGCCGCGACATGGGGCGGATCGACCATATGCACCCCCAGATTTGCAAACCATTGGCTCATGCAAAGCAGGGCCATGTCGGACAATTGGCTTTCTTTGATACCGGTCTTGGCGTTTTGGATGGGGTAGCCACCCCCCACATCCGCATGGGCCCCGGGGAACAGTATCTGGGTGACCCCATCCCTGGGCTCCCACAGGCTGGGGGCAAAATCCCCTCGTCGCTCGTCCACCGCCACCAGATGCAAAGCATTTTCCACCCGTTCGTTGAGGTGGTTGTCGACAAACCGGAACAAATCCCGTTGATTGCCCCGGTTGAACACCGGGATCCCCAGGGCACCCACCGTATCCCACACCCCGATCCCCTGGATGGGCACATCCTGGATGAAATCGGCACTCGTCAACGGCCTGGTGAAAAAGCCCGGCAGGTCGGCAATGGTCTCCGCCCAGCGCACCGACAGGGGCGAGTTGACCAGTGCGGGCTGTCGGTACAACCGCCATGCGGCAGACCCTGCCCGATAGGCCTCCTCTCTGTCCTGCAGGTTGACAGACGCCGGGTTGAGCAATCCCTGGGTAGCGATCAGACCGCCCAGCGCCCGGACCGTATAGGCCCCCCGACTGAAACCGGTCAGGAAGATCTGATCGCCCGGCTGATAGTGGCGGGAAATGAAGGTATAGCCCCGCACGATCCGGGCGATGACCCCGGCACCGAACCCGCCCCCCAGCGCTTTTTTCAGCCAGTTGTCGGAATCCCCCACCCCGTGCAAATATTTGGCGATCTGCCGCACCCGGCCGTCCTGGTCGGTGAAGACCCGCTCCTGCTCGTTGGCCGCCCGGTAGGTATCCACCGTGTCCCGCCCAGCCAGGTTGAGAAATAATTTCAGCACATTGGTCAGATCGGGAACGTCATCCTTGTCCTCGTCACTGTCCGGACCGTTCCAGGTCCCATCCGCACAAAACATGATAATCACAGCAAATTTCCTCCTCGATTCTGCGGCAAGTTTGATAGAGCGTTCAGACACACCCTTTGTTAACAAATAACTGATAGTATTCAATGGGGTCCCACAACGTGGGCAGCGAATGTCGATGGCAATCTTCCCTGGTGTGCCACCCCCGAGATCATAACCGCATTTGGGACACAGTCTGGCCATGGTCTGGACTCCATTTGTTTTGAAGGTTATTCCTGTCATATCTCACGGAAGGCACTTACCCCATTTTCATACTTGATAACCTTTATAGACATGCTAAAAATAGACGTCAAGAAAAAAATCGGGTTGATCCAAAATTTTATCGAAACACAAAAACAATCAAATAACTTCATCAGGCTGGCTATGAAAACGCCTGGGAAGGCTGTCAGGGCTGTTCAGGCATATCAAAAGACAGATTTGGTTGTTGGCAGGTGGTTGGCGACGACCGGGAGAGGAGGTGCATGGTTGTGCCGGAGGAGATCATCTCCCCCGGGGCCCCCATGGATGATGACAAGTGTCGAGAAATGTATGACAGGATGTGGCGGAGGCAGTCAGCCGAAATGAATTCTGGCCTCCAGGTTGGCCCGGGAATCGGCGTGGTTCAGGGCCTCTTCCAGGGTGATCGCCCCCTCCCGGTAGAGGGCGAACAGGGCCGCATCAAAGGATTGCATCCCCTGTTCGCTGCTGTCGGCCAGGGCCGTCTTGACCTCGTCCATCTCCCCCTTCAGGATCAACTCGGCGATGTAGGGGGTATTGATCATCACCTCCACCGCCGCACGCCGCCGACCATCCACCCCGGGCACCAGACGCTGCGACAGGATGGCGCGCAGATAGAGGGAAAGGTCCATGAACAACTGCCGGTGCATGGCCTGAGGAAACAGATTGATGATCCGGGTCAGGGCCTGGCAGGCGTTGTTGGCATGCAGGGTGGAAACCGCCAGATGACCGGTGCCCGCCAGTTCCAGGGCTGCCTCCATGGTCTCCCGGTCCCGGATCTCGCCGATCAGGATCACATCGGGCGCCTCCCGCAGACTGCTCTTCAGGGCCGCCGCATAGGAATGGGTGTCCACCCCCACCTCCCGCTGATTGACGATGGACTTGAGATGGGGATGGACAAACTCCACCGGGTCCTCGATGGTAAGAATGTGCCCCCCCATCGTGGCATTGCGGTGCCGGATCATGGCCGCCAGGGTCGTGGACTTGCCGGACCCCGTCCCTCCCACCATGAGCAGCAGACCACGCTTGTGCAGGATCAACTCCTGCAGGGTCGCCGGCACCCCCAGCGATGCCAGTTCGGGCACCTGCCCACGAATGTAGCGCAAGACCATGGCCGGCTCGCCCCGCTGATGGAAGGCGTTGACCCGAAACCGTCCCCGGTCCGGCAACGCAATGGCCAGATCGATCTCCCGGTTTTGCCGGAAAAAGGCCTGTTGCGCATCGTTCATCGTCTCCAGGACCAGCGCCTCCACGGTGGCGGTCTCCAGGGGATCCCGGCCCACCGCCGCCATCCGGCCATCCACCTTCATCCGCACGGCGGCACCGGGCGTAAAATACAGGTCGGAAGCCCCCTGGTCGATCATGAGCTCCAGATAAGGGGTCAATGACATACGCCGCTCCTCTTCATTGCACCTCTTTGGCCACCAGGGACAGCCCGGCACCCTCCCGACTCCAATCCCCCTTGTTGGCGCCCTTGCCCTCCAGCTTGATCCGCAACCGCAATTCGTTGGCGGAATCGGCATGACGCAACCCGTCTTCATAGCTGATCAGTCCCGCCTCGTACAACGTGAACAGGGCCTGGTCGAAGGTTTGCATGCCCAGCTCGTTGGATTTGGCCATGATCTCCTTGATGCCGTGCACCTCCCCCTTGAAAATCAGATCGGCCACCAGGGGAGATTTAAGCAAAATTTCAATAGCCGCCACCCGCCCCCCGTCCACCCGGCGCAGCAACCGCTGGGAAACAATGGCCCGCAGATTGAGCGACAGGTCCATCAGCAACTGCTGACGCCGGTCGGATGGAAACAGATTGATGATCCGGTCCAGCGCCTGGTTGGCATTGTTGGCATGCAGGGTGGAGAGCACCAGATGACCGGTTTCCGCAAAGTTGATCGCATGCTCCATGGTCTCCCGGTCGCGGATCTCCCCGATCAGGATCACGTCCGGTGCCTGCCGCAGGGTGTTCTTGAGGGCCGCATGCCAGTTTTCCGTGTCCACCCCCACCTCCCGCTGGGTAATCAGGCAGTTGCGATGGGGATGCACATATTCGATGGGATCTTCAATGCTGATGATATGACCATGACTGTTGGCGTTGCGCACCCCCAGCATGGCGGCCAGTGTGGTGGATTTGCCGGAACCGGTCCCCCCCACCACCAGTACCAGCCCGGTCTTTTCCATCACCACCGCCTGGAGAATGGCCGGCAGACCCAGTTGATCAAACTCGGGAATGGCCGTGGTAATGGTGCGCAGCACCAGGCCGGTCCGACCCTGCTGCACAAAGGCATTGACCCGGAACCGCCCGATCTCCGGCGGCTGGATGGCAAAGTTGCACTCCTTGCTGGCGTCAAACTCCTTGAGCTGTCGATCATTCATGATGGCCCGGGCCAGCATCTGGGTATCCCCTGCCGTCAACGGCGCCCCGGTCAGCGGGGTCATCCGACCATCCAGCTTGGCCGCCGGGGGAAACCCCGCCGTGATGAACAGATCCGATCCCCCCCGTTGCAACATGGATTTCAACAGGTCGAGCATGAACTGAATGGCTTGATCACGTTCCATGGTTCCTCCTGGCTTGATACCGATCAAGATGCATCGGTGTTGAGTGTCGCTGCGCGCGCTGCTGCCCGTCCTGGCTGCACAACATCATGAGCTGCTCCTTTGCAACCGTTGTTCGACATCGTCGAGCAACCCGTTGACACGATCAGTCAGGTGGGCCCGGTCCAGCGGTTCCTCTTCGTCCGATGCCCAGGCATAACGGTGTTCCACAGCGAAAGGAGCGAGCTCAACCCACTCCCACAACTCTTCCTGTGCCACGCCATGCTGCTCCAGCAGGAGCAACAAACGGCTGATATCGTGTGTCAACGGGAACAGCACATCCATGGCAGCCAGCCATGCCTTGAGCCCTTTTTCAACCGCCTGTTGGGCATGAAAACCAAAAATGGCATCGGTAAAAATAGTCGGATCACGCATGCCGGTCATGGCCTTGTAATCGGCACGGGCCAGTCGCACGAGATCCCAGGCATGGTCAATGCCGTTCATAGAGCACCTTGCCTTCCTTCAGAGCACGGGCAACCAGATGGTTTTTCGCTGTGCACCATTGTGCCACCTCGGTGGCACTGCACACAATAATATCTTTTGATATAGGCACATCGGCCAACGCCCTCCAGAGTCTGGCCATGGCACGGCGACGGCTATTGTGGGGACCATAGGTCTCGGACGTAACGACCAGCAAATCCACATCCGAAGTCGGCGTTGCCTCACCCCGGGCATGGGAACCGAACAGGAGAATCCGCTCTGGATGAATGGTTTCAACGATGCGAGCACTCATGGCAGACAGACTGGCACCCGTGATGATCATGGCGCCTCCCCGGGACGGACCCCCGGCAACAGGACCGGGTCCACCCGGTCGCCGCGCACCATCACCCCCCAGTGCAGGTGCGGCCCCGTGGCGCGACCGGTCATGCCCACCGTCCCCAGCACCGTCCCGGCCGCCACCCATTCATCCGCCTGGACCGCCACACTGTCCAGATGGGCATACAGGGACAACACCCCATCCCCATGGTCCAGAATCAGGGTGTTGCCGGTAAAAAAATAGTCCTGCCCGAGCAGCGCCACCACACCGGGCGCCATGGCCACCAGCGGCGTGCCCTGCGGCGCGGCAATGTCCACGCCGTTGTGGGGACGGCGGGGTTTGCCGTTGAGCACCCGCCGACTGCCAAACACACCCGAAAAGCGCCCCTCCACCGGCTGCCGGAAACCGTCGGCATAGCCGACCCGGCCACCGCGCCGCTGGAAGGCGGCCAGGATGGCCGCCGTCTCCCGGGCAGCCCGCTCCTGGGCCACCGGCGCCAACTCTACTTTCTCCTTGGGCAGGGCCAAATGCTCCTCGTGATAGGTGCGGGCCGCCACCGTCCATTTCCGGGTCAACACCTCCCGTTTGCCCTGCGGCGGGTCCACCTCCACGCGCACCACCACCGGACCGGGTTTGGCCTCCATGTCCAGGGCCAGCAAGGCACGGTGCTCCGCCGTCAGGGGAACAGGAACCCCGTTCAGCGTACCCGTCACCCGGGCGCCGGCCGGCACCTCGGTCACCTGCAATAGGACCGCCGTGCCAATGGCCGGCGGTGCCGACACCGACAACCCAGCCCCCCACCCTTCGGCGGACAGCAGCAGGAGCATCAGGCAGAGGAATCGGAACATGGTGTCTCCTTGAGTTGATGGATGATGGCCGTCAGCTCGCCCCGGGCCAGCACGACCCGCAGATGTTCTCCCACCTGCAGGGCGTCGACACGCCGCGCCACCACACCCCGTTGGTCATGGACAATGGCATACCCCCGCTGCAACACCGCCACCGGCGACACCCCCTGCAGGCGCAGCTCCAGGCGACCGACCCGCACCCGGTTTCGCTCCAGATGGCGCCGGCCGGCCTGTTCCAGACGGGCCCGCGCATGGTCAAGCCGGGCCCGCAACAGCCCCGTGGCGGCCCCACCGGCCCACACGGACAAACGGGCCTGCCAACGGATCACCTGCTGGCGACGCCGTTCCAGCAGATGGGGTCCGACGGACAACAGGCGCTGGAGCCAGTCGTCACAGCGTATCCGCAAAAATTCCAGCCGACGCCGGGGATGCAGCAGGCGCTGGCGCCGCCACTGCAACAGGGCGCGCTGCCGCCCCACCAGGGCCAGTCCGGCCTGCAGCAGCCGCTGCCGCCCCGCCACGACCCGGGCCTGCAGCTCCCGCCGGGCCGGCAACACCCGCTCCGCCGCCGCCGAGGGGGTGGGCGCCCGCACATCGGCCACCAGATCCGCCAGCGTCAGAT
>JAMOAX010000148.1:0-6785 GCA_039908555.1 Magnetococcus sp. DMHC-8 | reverse complement strand
GGCGGCTGACCACCACCGGATTGGTCATCATGAATGTGGCCAATCCGGTAAAACCGGGGTCAACAGAGGGTGGTTTGTTATTGATCTGGCTTTGGATGTTGGATGTGGCCCCGGAGAGATACCCCAATTCCGTACTGGTTACGGTGGATGCAATGATTGCACCTGTGCCGTCACTGACCAGTGCCCGGTTTGCCGTGACGGGAGCCGCACTGCCACCGACGGCCATGGGGGTGGAGATGCGCCCCCCCCGATATTGGCCCTGGACGCCATCATACAACAGCGTGAGCGCAACGCCGGAACCGCCGTAAACGCTGGCATAATCCATTACACCGAGACTGCTTGTGGCGGCGACAGTAAAAGCTGGCTGCGCATCCTCCCAGCGCAGAAGCGTGCAGGCAGGGTATACGCCGGTGGTCAGTCCTGGAGAAGATGACGCAAACAAGCTCTTCCACTTCTTCCAGGCAACGGCGGGTTCATTACCATAGCCGGTCGGCACAGCAATCGTCACCACGGTGGGAGAGGTATACGCGGTGATCTGGTAGATCCCCTTCGGGGTTTGCAGAAAGCTGGCCACCAGATTGTCCGCACTGGCATCCCCAGGGGCAAACGGCGTACCGGACGCGGCTGTTACCGTCCTGGACGTGCCAATACCGGCCGTGGAGATTGTCATCCCTTCCGGGATCACTTCACATACTCTCCTGACCGCCCACAACCAAGTGGCGGCGTCCAGGGGGGTGGGATCTATCGGAAAGGCGTGGGCCACTTGGTCGGCCCAAAAATCCTCGGCATGGCCGGAAAATGCAGCCACTTCCGTGAATATCGATCCGTCATCCGACCAGGAGACCGTGAAAGAGTCGGGCGCGTACATCTGGCCATACGGATAGATGGAGACCTCCTGGACATCCACGGCAGTGCCGAAATCATACCGGACCCAGGAGGGTGCCGCCGGGCCGCCAGTGGGAGGATTGCCCGGGGTGCCGTTCGTCCACCAATCCGAGTTTGTGTTGTTGAATGCCAATCCGGCGTTTGCAGACTGGTGAGAAGCCGTGGCCGTTCCCGATGTGCATTGGTCGGCACCTCCCACTGTGCCGCGCAGTTCAATCTCTCTGATACCCAGCAGTCCGCTACTGCCCGCCGTGGAGACGGTAAAATCAATACGCCAGTAGCGATGCATGCGAGGCACGCTGGCACCGGCAAACAGCGTATGCGTCCAGCTGCCGGAGGGAATGCTGGTCAGGCCGATGGCTGTGTCGCTTTGCCATGCGGCTACGGGATAAGTGTCTTGCGAAGTTGGACTGCCGTTGATCTCAACGTTCACTGGAAGGGTACGCGATACAAATGACTCACCCGCGACAGATAAAGATGCAGACAGGGTGTTGACCGGGATAAGGCTTTCCGTGCCTGCGGCGGCAATAGGCGGGGATACACTGAAAAATGTCCGCACCCCCGCCTCGCCGGCACTGCCCACAGGTAAGGGGGTGTTGCGCCACCGGCGGCCGTCAAACTGCACAATATCTCCCGGCCACTGACTGGCCAGCACTGTTACTGCCGGCACGGCCAAATCGGTCGTTTCAGGCAGGTTGCCTATCGGAATATCGTCCGACAGGCTCATCTCTGCCGGTCTCCCGCTTGCGTCCATGTAAAGCGGTTTTCTGGTCGCCATATCAATACCCTATCAATGAAATAAACCTCTGGCCGGAACGGCCAGAGGGAATACGGTACCAACCACTACGCCAGGACAACGCCCGGCTCAGGCTTGAACAGGACGGTTGTGCCGTCCAGAGCCGACCCAACGCACTGCACCAGGTTGCCGGCTGTGGAGGGGGGGGTGGCTGCGGTTGCCCCCGGTTGCGTGGCCGAAAGAAAACACCTTGACCCAGCGACCAATCCAGACACCGCGGCATCGGCATTCTGCCCGTCACAGTAAACGTCGGCGATATCGTTGGTGGCGACAGAGAATCCGGCCTTGACGAATCCCTGGGCAGGCTTGCTGGAATTGGTGGCGTCGGCCTTGCGCACCTTCGTCACACCCCCAACGCTGTGGAAATTGACCCAGTTTCCAGCCGCCAGATCCTCAGAGACCATTGCCTGTTTGAGCTCTGGACCCACCCCGGTGGGCATTTGGGCTTGGGTGAGATGTCCCGTGGCATCGGTGCAGGGAATGCTGTTGGGGGTGGCGGTGGTCACCGCCGCCTCCTCGACATTGAGTCCTGTGGAGGGATTGAGCTTGAGATATTTCGGCGACGGCATAGCAAATTACTCCTTTATTCGTTATTGGTGAACACATGTTGATACGCGCACATACTATTTTTGATGTGACGCACTACAAAATCCTGGTCGGGCTCTGAATACTCACGAAAATAGTATTCGCATTGATCACAAATCCAACAGGACACAAATACCCGCTCACGGGCGGGGTTTGGCTAATCAATCCATTCAATAACATAAACACTCTTGATCTTGCTGGGTTCATATCCCACAACCAAGACGAATCAACGACCGGGCCAGCAGAAACTATATTGACCGGACCATCCATGATGGCCGCATTTGTCGTCATGCCTACAATGCGCGATGCGTGATCCGGGTTGTCATGGCTGGCGTAGACCGCTTTGGATGATGCGTTAAGCGTAACCATTCGGTGACCGGAAAGAATCTCCCCTGCCCGAAACTCAGATGATACCGGGGTTCCTTTTACATCCGGCGAAACAACTGGAGCCTCAGCCGTCTGCGTATTTTTGTACAAAACAGCAGTCACACGCATGGCATCATCAGTCAATTCGAATCGCATCTTATTTCCTCCAACGCACTAAATAATGATAAATCTGCCATAGTAAATTGTCGTGCAGAGCGGCGGAACTCCAGAGGTGACAATATTGCATTCGTAAAAATATGCACCTAGAGCAATATCCGTCTCTGAACTCGACAAAGTGAACACTGCCCGTCCAGACCGCGAGCTCTCATCGTCAGGGCATTTGAATACAACGTTAATGGTTGCCAGGTTATCCGACAGTGATTTTGCCTTTTTGACAATGAAATGGATTTCTTGCCCTGTCAAATCAATTGGAGATCCGTCGCATTCACCGACAAAGACAGCCAAAGGCTTTGTATTCCCTTTGGCGCATGTAAAATCTTTCTGGATTGGACCGTTCACGATGTCACTGGCCTCCCTGCTCGCAATGCCTTTTTCTGATCAAAGACTGCTTGTTGCATTGGACCAGCCTCCCCTCCATGGCAATGCTCGATATGATCCTCCCATCGACGATCCATGAGATAGCGGTCGGACGCCTCCATTCTCTTCTCCCACTCGATGACCGGCTCCCATTTCGCCATCAGTGCGGCGCATTCTTCTGGTGTTGGTTGCGGCGAGTCGTAAGGCCACTCGGTAATTTTCATGCCGACAACGGTTAACCCCGACTGATGCCCATATTCTCTGATCAGTGATTTGATAAGCATTTTTTTAATCCAGATAGTTGAACACAGACAGCATACTGATAAACCCTGTCGGCGGGCTCCCCGGTCCGTCATCACTCAATGTGATGTTGCCAGGCGAGTTCCTACCGGCGTATGCGGTGCCAGATAGTGCAGGGCCAAAACGAAGAGTGAATGTATGATTGGCGGTGTCCCCAGCATGGTGGCGATAAGATCCGCTCACCCCGGTAACAAATCCAGACGCCGATGATGACGCCATTGCCGCATTTAAAAATGAGTTATTCAAAAATAATGCGGCAACAGAATCCCTTGAGCTGGACAGGTAAGTATTCCAGAACACAAAGAATTGAGATCCTGCCGCCACAGGGGTCATGGAGACCCGCAGCAATTCAGCCCCTTCCGAACTCCCAGGCGTTGTATTGTCACACGGCAGAATGGCGGTGGTGGACACCACATCCCTGCACCACGCATAATCAGCCTGGACGTTTTTCACCGCCAGCGATTGCATTGTGGGGATCTGGCCAGGACCGTTGCTTGTCAGAACCTGCCCAGCAGAGCCGGGTAGATTGAGCAGAAAATCGGTTGACGCCAGAAAGAAATCAACCCCATCCGTTACGATGGTGCATTCCTGGTTGATGACAAAAAGAGCCTTGGAGGATTCGCCATCAATCGTCCCACTGGGCGGCGTCATCGTGACCGTCCCAGATCCGACCATTTTCACCCGGCACCACCAGCCATTTCCGACCGCCGACGGCGACGGGAGCGTCAGCTGCCAAGTGCCGGAGCAAAGGAGAGTTTTGCCGAAATCCCGCGTCGCGAGTGATGTCACAGACGTAAGCCGTGGGCATTTGTTCACGTCCAGGGTGCCAATACACAGCCATGCCGAATTGTCCTGATTGCGCTGCCACACCACGAAATTTGTCGTATCCGCCCAGATCATATTGGGATAAGTGACGGGGGGCGCGCTCGCACCAATCGACTGGGTGGCCAGGGCCTGCAGGGCAGCATTGACGTCCGCCCGGAATGCGGCACCAGACTCATTGGGAATGCTGAAAGAATGCTGATTCATAAATTTTCCGATACAACCGACATGTTGGAAACGATGATGTTTGATGTTCCGTCGGACATGAAAACCGCCCTGAATTTCACGGCCCTGGCGATCACTTCCGCCGAATTCAGTCTGCTCCACGGCGTCCATGTGGGCGACCCGGTCGGATCGTCGTCCGTTTGGGCGCATTCCAGCATTACATTGATCGCCGCCGTCGGGTCGCCAGCAGGGTGAACAGATGCTGTGATGGAGCTGCGCAAACGCCTGTGCACGACAGAGCCCCAGTCAAATTCCATCGACAGTTCACGGGTGCCGGTCGTGAAGAGCACGCCTGTTGACGAGTCAATATCCGCAATCGAATCGATCAAATCCCACGAATCAATCTGGTCAACTGCATCCAACCGCAAAGTCGAATCCACCACCGCCGTCCCGGAGCCGGAACCGGTGAATAACGGCTCAAATGTGATGGTCGAAGCGTTGGTGAACGACAGTGCGGACGCGAATTTTGTGGTCACTTTGGCCACGGTTGCAGATGCAATCCCGGAGGAATCGTAGAACCGGCCCATATATGTCCCGCCACTCAGGGGAAGGATCGCCGTTGTTTGGTCCCCGGAGATGGCATCCCCTATCGAGATAGAATCATTCCAGGACGCCCCAGACATGGCCGGGGACCACCGGAACTCGATGCGGCCGCCAATCTGCACATCCAGATCTGGGGAACGGTTCCATCGCAGGTGAGCCATTCCCCCGATTGCGGATAACGTCAAACCCTCCATGCTGGCCGGGATTGCAGTCAACCCCTCCACGGTGCATTGCCTGGTGGCGTAGGTGGAAAATTTCCCAAACTCGTTGACCGCCCGGATACGAATATCGTAAATCCCTGGTGTAACATCGCGCCAGACGAACAGGGTGCCCGACTCGGAGCCAAGCCTCCTGAATGTCTGCTCCGAAGCCAGTTTTCCCTCAATTTGATATTCCGCCACCATCGCATCAGGTGATGGGAACCATGAAATCGCCAGTTGCGTTTTGAGCCCGCTGGAACCGATGGTCGTGTAGAGCGACTCGACAGTTGCCAGGTTACTGGGCGGCTCCACACTGAGGGGGTCCGGCAAAAGCGTGCTTGGCGTCAGTTCGACGGACGGCATTGGCCCGGTCACGTAGGTGGACGGGTCGTACTCGCGCGCAGATAACTGAACATCGCCGGAATCCAGCAGGGAAATCGACAGAACCCGAAACAGTTTCCCGTTCCACCCGGGGGTGGGGTGCGTGATCGACACCACGTCACCCACCTCGCACCGCAGGCCGGATGGAAACGCCGTCCACATCACAGTGACCCCGTACCGGGATTGGTTCAGCACCTGCCAGCAGATAGCCGTCGCCCGATAAATTGACTGGGTGAACGGCAAGCTCATGCTCCTTTCCAGGATCAGGTTATTGTCCACCGACCGGAAATCAGAAGAATCCGCCTGTGCAATGTCCGCCTGCCAGTTTTTTGAGCCATTGAAAATGTTGGCCGATACCCGGTTGTACCTGGATTGCTTCCCGCTCTGCTTGATCGACCACCCGCCAACGATATTGTCCTGCGAAAAATCAAATCCGGTCGCTACAATTGGCCTGTCCAGAACGAGCTTGTGCTTGCCTCCAGAGTAGATTGGCATCCCAAGGCATGATGTAAGGATGGCCTTGTAGTTGTCGTATGCCGTCGCATCCACATTCACCAAGCCGTCGCATGTGAACCGGGCATAGTCGTAATGCTGGACGGTGTGCGCCCCGATCCCGTTACTGGTGATGGTGATCCCGATGTTGTCTCTCGCGTTGGCCCAGGTGGTGGCCACGCTGATGCGCTTGTCCTCCCGCAGGATCACGTAATAGGTTGTGTTGGGTGCAAGCGGTGCCGGTAGCGTTCCCGTGGTGGCGAAGCGCACCCCGTCCCCGGTCCCGAACGGGGGTTGCATGACATCAAACTTGAGCCACTTCCGGGAAGTATTCTCTATCGAAAATGTGTCCGAATAGGCGGGGGACAGAACCTGGACACGCTCCTCACACTGGGTGGCCGCCGAACCGAAAGACGCATCATCGATAAACGCCTCATCCATGCCTTTCCCGTAAATCGGGTGCGTCAGATAGTCCCTCGCACAAAGTGCCGGGTTGTCGCTCCATCTGGTCTGCCCGTCTCGCGGATCGTAAAGTTTCCGCCCCCGGACATCCACCGTGATGGTCGGGATCTGCTGGAAGGCAAATGACGAATAGGTGACGCGCACATACACATACGCGCACCCGGACAGTTTATGGTCCGAACTCCACCCCG
>JAMOAX010000147.1:0-6839 GCA_039908555.1 Magnetococcus sp. DMHC-8 | reverse complement strand
GCCCTGGACCCGCCAGGGGCTCTGCCCCTGGACCCCGCCGGGGGAGATAATCTCCCCCGGACCCCCATGGATGATAACGACTATTGCAAGCCTGTGCATGGCAGGATCTCCCTGGCGGGGACGACCTCCCCGCCCGTCCCGCCTGCAGAGGCTCTTACTGGATGCATTTTCATGGAACAGTTCAACCAAACCCTTTTCATGCTGCTCAATGCGGGTCCCGAGCCGTCGTTCGTGGCCTTGTATGGCACCATTTTTTTGGCCAAATGGCTGGTGCTGCTGTTTCCGCTGTTGCTGGCCAGCATGTGGTTGTGGGGCCTTTCCTATCATCGGGAGTTGGCCGTGCGGGCGTTGTTGGCCATCCTGCTGGGCTTGTTGATCAGCCACTGGCTGCGCTGGTGGTGGCCCCACCCCCGTCCGTTTGTGGTCGGTCTGGGACATACCCACCTGCTGCACGCCCCGGACGCCTCTTTTCCAAGCAATCATGCGGTATTCTGTTTTGCGATGGCCCTCTCCCTGTGGTGGCAGGTGGTGCGCAAACAGGTGGGCTGGGTGCTGCTGGGTCTGAGTCTGCTGGTCTGCTGGGCACGGGTCTATCTCGGGGTGCATTTTCCCCTGGACATGGCGGGCGGGCTGCTGGTGGCGTGGCTGGCGGTCTGGACGGTCAACCGCCTGTTGCGCATCAACCGCTGGGGAGACCGCCTGGTCGTCGCCCTGGAAAACCGTTACCGTCGCCTCATGGCCAAACCGATCGCCAGGGGCTGGGTGGCGGAATGAAGTCGTGGTTTTATCGGTCGCACCTATCTCGGGATTCGCAGTTTGGCGGGTAAAGTTTTATGGGGTCCAGGGGAGATTATCTCCCCTGGCGGGTCCAGGGCAGAGCCCTGGGACTTTGCTGTTTGCTATTCAAAACGCCGAAGCCGTTTTTTGCTTCGGCTTTTTCAGCATGCGCCGCAGGCAGACTGCAGATGATCGCAGGTCCCGGGACCACTCGCCAGATTGCCTGCGGCGCATGCTGAGGGCGCCGCAGCAAACAGCGGCTGCGGCTTTTTTTTAAAATCAACAGCAACGGCAAAATCCCAGGGCTCTGCCCTGGACCCGCCAGGGGGGTGACCCCCCTGGACCCGCAATAACCACGTATCCCAAAATGGGTGCGGTTTAAGAATGCCGCAGCAAACAGAAGCGGCCCTGACGGGCCGCTTCGGGTATGGTCAGGGTCAGGTACCCCGGCTTATTTGCAGACGCCTTTGTCGGCACCCGCCGGTTTCTCGCACTGGTTGGACGCGCACACTTTGTCGCGCTTGCACGCCTGCCCCGCAGGCAGCGGCGGCTTGCAGACCGGTGGCGTCATGGCCAGGATGCAGACCGTGCCGGCGCCGCACTCGGCATCCGGCTTGGCCGGGTCAGCGCCGCATTTCACATCGTCGGCAAAGGCGGCGCCTGCCAAAACAGTAGCCACAGCAAGGATTACCAGTTTTTTCAGCATAGAGACCTCCTGGAGATGTTGGGGAATTGCCCTCTCGAACCGAGCGGCTGCACGCAGTATACCGCCGAGGCTTGGCGCATTGCCAGGAAGAACGCGGGCGGTATGCATTTCTCTGGTATGTTGTACGGGCTTTGAGCATCGTTGCGTCCAACAGGGCGTCAAAACCCGCCAGCCTGCCTGCGGCGCATGCTGAAAACGCCGCAGCAAAGAGCGGTTGCGACTCTTTTGAAAAACAACAGCAACAGCAAAATCCCAGGGCGCTGCCCTGGACCCGCCAGGGGGGTGCCCCCCCTGGACCCGCCATCCCGTCATTGTCGGCCCGCTGTCCGCAGTACTGACAGGATCTGCTCTCCATAATCCCGCAATTTTCGTGCACCGATGCCATGAATATCGGCCAGAGCGTCCAGGGTGTCGGGCCGTTTTTCCACCAGTTCATGAAGGGTGGCATCGTGCAGGATGAGGAAGGCAGGCACACCCTGGTGCTGGGCGATCTCCTGGCGCAGGGCCCGCAGTGCCTCCCACAACCGTTGCGCCTCCTGGTCGGCAAAAGGGGATTTGGCACCCCTGACCGCGGCGGTCCGGGTCGGAGAAGGCTTCACTGCTGCCCGGGCATCCTGGCGAAACCGGATGGTCTGTTCCCCCCGCAACACGGGGCGACTGCGCTGGGTCAACCGCAAGCCGCCATGCTCCGCATTGACCGCCAGCAGGTCTGCCGCCACCAGTTGCCGATAGACGGAACGCCACTGTCGGGCATCCAGTTCGCCGCCAATGCCGAAGGTGCTCAGGGTATCGTGTCCCAACCCCAGGAGACGTTCGCCGCGTTTGCCCAGCAGCACCTCGATCAAATATTCGACCCCAAAGCGCTGTCCTGTCCGATAGACGCAGGAAAGGGCCTTTTGCGCCGCCACCAAACCATCCCAGGTGGCCACCGGGGCCAGACAGGTATCACAATGGCCGCACGGCTCCGGGTAGGACTCGCCGAAATGGTGGAGCAGCACCTGACGACGGCAGCGGGTCGTCTCGCAATATCCCAGGATGGTATCCAACTGCTGGCGGGCAACGCGCCGGAAAGGCTCTTCCATCTGGGAATTGGCCAGCAGTTGCCGCAGTTTGATGACATCCTCATAGCCGTAGGTGAGGAAAGCGTTGGCTGGCAAGCCGTCGCGCCCGGCCCGCCCGGTCTCCTGGCAATAGGCTTCCAGGCTTTTGGGAAGGTCGAGATGGGCCACGAAACGGACATCGGGCTTGTCGATGCCCATGCCGAAGGCGATGGTGGCCACCATGATCACCCCCTCCTCCCGCAGGAAAATGGCCTGATGACGCTGCCGCACCTCTTTGTCCAGACCCGCATGATAGGGCAACGCCCGCCGCCCGCCGCTGGTCAGCCAGTGGGCCACCTCCTCCACCCGGTGGCGTGACAGACAATAGACAATGCCGGCATCCCCTGGATGTTCGGCATCCAGAAACCGTTTCAACTGGTTTTTGGCCTCTTTTTTGGCCACCACCGTGTAATGGATGTTGGGCCGGTCAAAGCTGGCGACAAACTGCCGGGCATTTTGCAGGCGGAGGTGCTGGATGATGTCGGTGCGGGTGGGCGGATTGGCCGTGGCCGTCAGGGCCAGGCGGGGCACATGGGGAAACCGGTCGTGCAATCGGGCGAGGCCCAGGTAGTCCGGGCGGAAGTCATGTCCCCATTGGGAGACGCAATGCGCCTCATCGATGGCGAACAGGATCAGGGGCAACTGCTCCAGCAGGGCCAACGAACCCTCCATCAACAGCCGTTCCGGTGCCATGTAGAGCAGATCCAGCTCGCCGTTGCGGGCCTGTTGCGTCACTGTCCCGGCCTGGGCAGGCGTCAGGGTGGAGTTGAGATAGGCTGCCCGGATGCCATTCTGCCACAGGGCATCCACCTGATCCTGCATCAGTGCAATCAGCGGCGACACCACCACGACCACCCCCGGTCGCAACAGGGCGGGCACCTGGTAGCACAGCGACTTGCCGCCGCCGGTGGGCATGAGTACCAGCGCATCCCCGCCAGCCAGCAAATGGTCGATGATCTCCCTTTGCGCCCCCCGAAATGACTCGAAACCGAAATATTGGCGCAAAACGGCCACTGCGGGATCGACTGTCTGACCACCTGTATCACTCACCGACCTGCCTCGCACGCAAAAAAACCTGGATGAACAGCACCGGGGGCCTTGATCATCTTTTCGTCCAACAGGGTATCAAAACCCGCCAGCCTGCCTGCCAGCCTGCGGCGCATGCTGAAAACGCCGCAGCAAAAAGCGGCTGCGGCTCTCTTGAAAAGCCACAGCAAAGTCCCAGGGCTCTGCCCTGGACCCGCAATCCATGCCGTTGTGCACCAGCATACTCCCATATGCCGGTCGTGCAACAGGGGCGCCCCGTCGTCCCGCTTTCCTGGGGTCAGGCACCGGTCTTTGGCCTGGGCAGACCATCCATTCTCCGTCGTTGGCGCGGAAAACAGACACGAAAACCATAAACAAAACCATCCTCTTGCAAAAAAAATGGTCGCACCCGCAAAAAAGTCTCAAGCTCTGACACTAACATCCGATAAATTGAATAAGGGATTTTTACTGTTCTGTCTGGTACGGGTCAAAAAATGGCCGGATGTCGAAAAAAGTGCTCAAGTCAGGCAGTATGATACCGATAAAAAGATCAAGGGTGGTTTTTTACAAATCTTTGCCAGGCCGGCTGGTTCGCCAGGAAAAATGAAAAAAACCGCTCAAGTCTGGCAGGGAAGGACCGATAAAAAGATCAAGGGGATTTTAAAGTCAGGAATTGAATCGGTTGAGCAGGCAGGGCATGTTTTCTCTCAAGCCGGTTGGAAAACGGAGGGAACATGCAGCAAAATCAATGAAATGTGTAGTTTGACGTTCTGGCAGGAATCCGGATAGACGGTGACCCGGGTGGGTCGTTCAGGAAGCGGTCCGCCGGGAAATCTGACAAGACATATCGCACAGGAATCGGGTCTACAACACCATCGAAAAAGGGGCTTCAAAATGGCTTTGAACATTAACACCAACATGACGTCATTGCTGGCCGTCCAGGGCATGAATCGCAACGGCAACGAACTGTCAAAGACGTTTCAACGTTTGATCACGGGTTCCCGGATCAATGGTGCCGGGGACGATCCGGCCGGGTTTGCCGTCTCCACCCGTCTGTCGTCCCGCATTCGTGGTTCCAATGTGGCGATCCGCAATGTTCAGGATGCCGTGTCCGTGACCCAGGTGGCCGATGCCGCCATGCAGGAGACCATGAACTCCCTGCAGAAGATGCATGACCTGGTGGTGTCGGCGGGAGGCGCGGGTGTTTCCCCTGCTGACCGGACCAGCATCATGACGGAGGTCAAGGGGTTGATCGCGGAGATTCAGCGGATTGCCACGGGCACCAAGTTTAACGACCGGTCGCTGCTGGGCGGTTCCTATTCCGGCAAGATTCAGGTCGGGGCGGACCATGGCAACATTATGTCGGTGGCGATCAGCGGGACCAGTGTGCGGACGTTGGGTGTCAACTCGACGGGTACTTCGCTGGCCTCCATTGGTGAAGGTATCACGGGGGACACCCTCAATCAAAACATCAGCACCGATCTGCAGGTGATTGCGGGTGCCCTGAACAAGGTTTCCACCATTCGCGCCAAGCTGGGTGCGGTGCAAAACCGTCTCAATGGTGTGATCAACGGCTTGAACTCCGTGATTGCGGCGACGACCGAATCCAATTCGCGCATCACCGACACGGACATTGCCAGCGAGGTGGCGGCCATGACCCGGGATCAGATCAAACAGCAGGTGGGAGCCGCCGTACTGGCCCAGGCCAATCAGGTACCGATTTCCATCCTGACGCTGCTGAAGTAGCGGTCGGACCGGCAGCATCGTTGCCGGGGGGAGGGGGTGTGGGTTGCCCTCTTCCCCCGGCGGACTCCTGGCGAGGTAGCCGTGCCGATTGCCGCCTATCACCGTTATTGCCAGACCGGTCAAGAGGGTGATCGGTGGCGGACCTTGCGGTCGGTGGGTCCGGCCCCGGCGGGTCGCCTGGTGCTGGGTGACAGGACGCTTCTCAATTTTTCTTCCAACAATTACATGGGATTGGCCAACCATCCGGCCCTGGTGCGGCGGGCCATCGAGTGGACCGGACGGTGGGGGGTGGGGGCCACGGCTTCCCGGCTGGTGTGCGGCAATCTGGCCCTGTTTGAGCCCATCGAAGAGCGGTTGCGGCAGGGCAAGGGCAGCGAGGCGGCGCTGATTTTCAATTCGGGTTTTCAGGCCAATGCCACCGTGTTGGCCGCTCTGCTGGACCGGACGGTCCTGGGGGCCGAGCCGTTGGTGTTTGCCGACCGGCTCAATCATGCCAGTCTGCATCATGGCTGCCAGGCGGCCGGGGTGCGGCAAATCCGTTATCGTCACAACGACCTGAACCATCTGGAAGCGCTGCTGCACCGGCATGCTGCCTGGCCCGGGCCGCGGTTCATTCTGTCCGAGACCGTTTTCAGCATGGATGGCGATTGTTGTGATGTGGCCGGTCTGCTGGCTCTCAAGGAACGTCACGACGCTTTTCTTTATCTGGACGAGGCGCATGCCACCGGGGTTCTTGGCCGGGATGGTTTCGGTTTGGCCTCTGTCCATCCCGGCCAGGTGGATCTGGTCATGGGGACCTTCAGCAAGGGTTTGGGTGGTTTTGGTGCCTATGTGGCCTGCACCCGGACTGTCAAGGCGTATCTGATCAACCGGTGTGCCGGTTTCATTTACACGACGGCCCTGCCGCCGGCGGTGCTGGGGGCCATGGAGGCCGCCCTGGAATTGCTGCCCACCCTGGACGAGACCCGGGTGCGGTTGCAGCGCAACGGTGCCCGGGTGCGGCAGGTCTGGCAGGAGGCCGGACTGGATACGGGTCGCTCCACCACCCAAATCATCCCTTTGTTGTTGAAGACGGATCAGGAAGCCGTGGCCATGAGCCACCGCCTGGAGGCGGCGGGGGTGTTGGCCGTGGCCATTCGTCCGCCGACCGTGCCGCCCGGCACCAGCCGGCTGCGTTTTTCCCTGACGGCCCTGCACGATGAGGCCGACGTGGAAAGGTTGGTGGAAACAGTCTTGCGGCTGGTGAGGCAACCAACCTGATTTGACAGAATATATGATTGATTTAAAATTTATATGGGGTCCAGGGGAGATTATCTCCCCTGGCGGGTCCAGGGCAGCGCCCTGGGACTTTGCTGTTGCCTTTTGGCGCGCTTTCAAGAGAAGCGTGACGCGGTTTTTGCGTCACGCGCAGCGCGCCCAACATGCGCCGCAGGCAGGCTGCTTGTCACCATAAATCCCGATATTTATCAAACAAATTGGCTCCA
>JAMOAX010000017.1:0-30405 GCA_039908555.1 Magnetococcus sp. DMHC-8 | reverse complement strand
GTTCTGGGGTCAAATTGGATGGTCTGCCCATGTTCGATCCTCCTGTTCTTGTCGGTTGCTTTGGTCATTATCCGAAACTGACCGTTTCCAGGCAACCGGGGGCAAGACAAAATCGCCGTATTTGGCGTGAAAATGTGGGGGTTGGTGGTCATTCCAGTGCATGAAGATCACAATACCCAGGAACCGGCACAAGACGGGCATGCTATGCCGTTGCCTCCCTTTGCATCGGGATCACACCTGCCGACGGAGCCACACCCATCCAGGAGAGCATGGACGCAGAAATTTTCTCCATCGGCACCCGTAGTCGTTCCGTGTCGATGATGGGGTATCCGCCGGTCACGTCGCCAGTATTCCGATGGTTCAGCAGTTTCTTGAGAGCATAGGAGGGGATGTCCAACCCTTCCGCCAGGGTGATGAACGTGCGCCACAAATCGTGGAGGGTGAAGATCACGCCAGATTTTGCTGTCACTTCTGCCATCCCTCTGCGAGCATTGACGATATAGCCGCCCGCTCCGCCACATGGAAACACAAAGGCTGATTCCCCAGTATCATGCCGCCGCGGAATGTGTCAATGAAAATGAGACACTCGTTTGCAAAATTTAATGTCTCACTCCGTAGGGCCGGACTGGTGCGGTCAGGCTGTCGCCTGGCAGCCGCAGGCTGCAATCCGGGTCGAGACCAAAAAGAACTTCAACTCCTCCAGATAATAATTGAAAATATTGTGATTTTTTTGAAAATAAAAAACCGCCCCGAAAGGCGGTATAAACTTGGAAATTTTTATTATGACTCTATACCGCACCCATCTTGGAATGTGCAGTTTTTAGTGCTCATGGGGGTCTGGGGAAGATTATCTCCCCCAGTGGGGGTGTGGGGGCAAAGCCCCCACCGGGACCCTGGAAAATCAGGGAAAAATTCTTACGGGGCTTTGCCCCGAACCCCGCCAGGGGGATGATCCCCCTGGACCCGCAATACTACGTATCCCAAGCTGGGTGCGGTTTAATTGGTGGGCCCACCAGGATTCGAACCTGGGACCGACCGGTTATGAGCCGGCGGCTCTGACCGCTGAGCTATAGGCCCGGTCACGCAACAACTACGACTCCAAAAAACTCCGCAACTTGCGGGAACGGGTGGGATGGCGCAGCTTGCGCAGCGCCTTGGCTTCGATCTGCCGAATCCGCTCCCGGGTGACATGAAACTGCCGCCCTACCTCCTCCAGGGTGTGGTCCGTATGCAGGCCGATCCCGAACCGCATCCGCAAAACATTCTCCTCCCGGTCGGTCAGCGTTTGCAACACCCGACCGGTCGTATCCCGCAAATTGGACTGAATCGCCAACTCCGACGGCGACAACATGGTCTTGTCCTCGATAAAATCACCCAGATGCGAATCCTCCTCGTCCCCCACCGGGGTTTCCAGAGAGATCGGCTCCTTGGCAATCTTGAGCACCTTGCGCACCTTGTCCAACGACATCTCCATGCGCTCGGCAATCTCCTCCGGGGTGGGCTCCCGACCCATGTCCTGCACCATCTGCCGACTGGTCCGGACCAGCTTGTTGATGGTCTCGATCATGTGCACCGGAATCCGAATGGTCCGCGCCTGGTCGGCAATCGAACGGGTAATGGCCTGCCGAATCCACCAAGTCGCATAGGTGGAAAACTTGTAACCCCGCCGCCACTCAAACTTGTCCACCGCCTTCATCAAACCAATGTTGCCCTCCTGGATCAAATCCAGAAACTGCAAGCCCCGATTGGTATACTTCTTGGCAATGGAAATCACCAGGCGCAGATTGGCCTCCACCATCTCCTTCTTGGCCCAACTGGCCTTGCGCTCGCCACTGACAATCGACTTGTGTGTCCCCTTCAGCTCGGAAATGGTCTGACCCGTCTCCTGTTCCACCAACCGCAACGACTCCTGCAGCCGATACAAATCCGCTCCGTGACGCTCATACAACTGCCGCCAGGCCGGCCCGGCATGATCGGCCAACTGATCCACCCACTCCTTTCGACCCTCGTTGCCCAGATACTCCTTGAGATGGGCCATCTTGGGCACACCCGACCGCTCGGCCAGCTTCAGCATTTCCGCCTCACAGGCCCGAATGCGGTCCACATAATCCTTCAAGGTCTGCACCATCCGGTCAATCTGCTTTTGCGAAAAATTGACCGAATCCAGCAGATCCACAATACTGCGCTTCTGCCCCTGATAAAGCCGCTCCAGACGCCGGGCCTCCGTCTCGTTGCCCCGCTGGGCGCACACCTTGATCCGCTCGCTGGTCTCCTGCAGCTTGCCATGCTCCTCGGCAATGCGGTCAAAAGTGCGCTGGGTCGTCTCCAGCAGCTCCAGCAAAGGCGTCCCATCCAGGGTCACAATGGACAGATCCACCGACTTCTTGTCGTCCATCTGGAGATCATCATCCGACTCCTCTGCCCCATCTTCCCGGGCGTCCTCGTCAAGACCCTCCTCCTCGTCATCCTCCAACTCCTCGTCGCCCTCCAGGCCAGATCCATCCACCTTGTCCAATGGATCATCCTCGCCCATTTCGGCATTGGGGGTGGGAATGTCCAGAATGTCACGCAACGAAACCTCCCGGTTGCGCAACCGCTCCGCCAGCAGAATGATCTCCTGAAAAGTCACCGGTGAATCGCAAATGGCCGTCAAAATTTCCTTGCGGCCCGATTCGATCCGCTTGGCGATCACAATCTCACCCTCCCGGGTCAGCAGATCCACCGCACCCATCTCCCGCAAATACATGCGCACCGGGTCATCCGTCTTGCCCAGGTCGATGTCTTCAATGCCGGAGTCCGAACTGCCGTGTTTGTCCAGATCATCCAGGTCATCAATGCCATCCCCGTCCAGATTGAGGGCGTCCGCATCCTCTGCCTTGAGATCATCGGAAGGTTCCGGCTCGTCCACCAGGTGGATGCCCATCTCATCCAGAGTGGAAACCACATCCTCTATCTGGTCAGCCGAGTTGATGTGACTCGGCAACACATCATTGACCTCGTCGAAAGTCAAAAATCCGCGTTCCTTGCCGCGTTCAACAAGCTGTTTCATCGGTTGAAACTTGAACTCATCGCCCATTTTGCGTGTTATCCATTTATTTTTAAGACTTTATAAAATATGCGACTGTCGAACCAGCGGATGGCTCTTGCGTTGCTGGAGGAGCCGCTTTTCCTCTTTCAAGGCAAGTAGCGTACCAAACTGACGGGCGTTGTCTCCCTGGGCCGCCTCGATCTCCCGGGTTTTTTGCTCGATTTGCCGGTTGAGATGACGCAACTGGCAATTGAGCAGACAACCGGCAAACTCCTCCTGCAGCGCTTCCAATTGCACCTCCTCGGTCAACAGGATCGCCTCGGCCCGCGCCACCAGCGCGGCGGTGGGAAGACGCTGCCAGAGGGGCGTGGCACTGCCATCCGCCAGAGAGGCGCCCAGCGTCAACAGGGCGGACAACAGCTCGGCCAGTTGCGCATCCTCCAGGTCCAGCCGGCTCAGCTCCTCCTCGCCGGAGAGCAACAGGTCGGGAGAGCGCAACAGAATGGCCAACAGGGCTTGTTCAAAGTGGCGACCGGGCGCCGTCGCCAACCGTCTCGGTGTCCGCACAGCCCGGGTCGGCGCTGCCCGGTGCGCCGGACCCGCCTCCGCGCCCGCGAGCGGCGACTGCCGGGGCAGGTTGAGATATTGACCCAACCGTTCCAGATAAAGTTCCCGCAGCAACGGGTCGGCCACCTTGAGCAACAAAGGCCGGGCACGGTGCAAAAGCGCCACCCGTCCCTCCGGACTGGTGGTATCCAGGCCCTCGCTCAACTGGCGCAGGAAAAACGCCATCAACGGGGTGGCATTTTCCACCCGGGTGCGCATCCCCACTGCCCCCTCGCGCCGTACCACATCGTCCGGGTCCTCACCATCCGGCAAAAACAAAAAATGGGCGTGACGATCCGCCTGCAACCCGTCCAGAACCATCTCCAGTGCCCGCCAGGCCGCCTTTCTGCCCGCCGTGTCGCCGTCAAAACAAAAACAGATGCGGCGCGTGCGTTTCCAGAGCTGGCGCAAATGGGCTGCCGTCAGGGCCGTACCCAAAGTGGCCACCACCGCCTCCACCCCCCGGTCGGCCAGGGCGATGAGGTCCATGTACCCCTCCACCACCACCACCCGCTCCGCCCGCTGAATGGCCGCCTGGGCCTGGTCCAGCCCGTACAGCACCTCGCCCTTGTGGTACAGCAGGGTCTCCGGCGAATTGATATACTTGGGCTCGCCCGCCGCCAGCAGTCGGCCCCCAAAGCCGATGCAATGACCTTGATAATCACGGATCGGAAAGACAATACGCTCCCGGAACCGGTCGTAACCGGGCCGGTCGCTGCCCCGGATGACCAGACCGGCCTTGTCCAGCAACTGTTCCGCACTGCTGCCACCGCCAAAATGGTCCAGCAGATTGCGCCAGCCCGGTGGGGCATAGCCCAAACCAAACCGCTCGATGGTCTCCGGCTGCAACCCCCGCTGCTGCAAATAGCGTCGGGCCGGTTCCCCCTCGGTCCCCCGCAGGCGCTGGTGAAACCAGTGGCGCGCCTTGTCGATCACCTCCAGCAGTTGCCGCCGCTCCTCCCGCCGCTGCCGATGTTCCGCATCCTCCCGCCCCATGGCCGGTGGCGTCAGACCCATCGAGGCGGCCACCTCCGCCACCGCTTCGGCAAAACCGATGCCACGCAACTTGATCAAGAAATCAAATACATCCCCCCCCAGCGCCACAGCCAAAACATTTGTAAAAACCCTGGTCAGGCCGCACACTGAACGACGGGGTCTTCTCACCGTGAAAAGGACACAACCCCAGCCAATTGGCCCCCTGTTTTTTCAAACGGACGTGACGCCCCACCACATCCAGCACATCGGCCCGTTCCCGAACCTCCTCGATAAAGCTGTCAGGATAGTGGGCCATGGCTGTCCACCCCAGTCGGTCATGCTTCAGTGTTACAAACACGCAAGCTCTTCAGTATGCACCATATCTTTTTTGTTGTCAAGGATATATTCATGCCGACCCCCCTGATTGCGGCTGTTTTCCGGTGCTGGTGGCTGACGGTCACAAAAACGACCAGTTGGCGTCGGTTTTGCGTTTGACAAAGACGGACGAATAACGAACAATGACAAGATTTTTTTGACAGTTGCGTGCCGTGGGCAATCATGGCACTCCAGGGGGACCCGGTATGATGTGGACCGCCACCAACAGCACCCGCCCGATGGGTTGTCGACCTGTAGCGCTGCTTTGCCGACGGGCAGAACGGCTTGCGTGGGGTTGTTTCTTTGTTTTTATTGTGTTTTTGTTGAACGTGCCGGCATCTGCAACGGCCCAGGAGCAGGGTGCGGTGGGGGACAGGCCCACCATGCTGGAGCGTTTCGGTCCGGCGGCCCGCCAGGGAGATGCGGTCGCCCAGACCAATCTGGGGGCCATCTATCTGCACGGGGTCGGGGTGCGTCGCAACCCGGCCAAGGCCCACTACTGGTTTCGGCAGGCCGCCGAGCAGGGAGAGGGATTGGCCCAGTTCAACATGGGCGTGCTCTGCCAGGAGGGGCAGGGAACCCCCCGTGACGACCAGAAAGCGGTTGACTGGTTTCGGCGGGTGGTGGCACAACCGGCCCGGATCGATCAACTGCATCCGGTCATCAAGGGGTGGGCCCAACTGAAGCTGGGGTTCATCTATTACGAGGGGCGGGGTGTTGCCAGGGATTACCAGGAGGCCCTGACCTGGTTCAGGCTGGCAGCTGAGCGGGGGATCGTCATGGCCCAGGAGATGGTGGGCCAACTGTACGCACAGGGTCAAGGAACGGCCCGGGATGAAAAACGGGCCTTTTTCTGGTATGAACATGCCGCCCGTCAAGGCAGTCGGGTGGCGGAAAAGGCGTTGCCGGAATTGTCCAAAAAACTGACGTTGGCACAACAGGCGGAGGCGCGCACCCTGGAAACCCCGCCGCCAGTCAATGCGGGCACGCAGCCGCCGACCGGTTTGCCGGCACAGTTGACAGAGGCGGGCGCGCCCGGAGGGGTGCCTTTGACGGTGGCGGCCAAACCGGCTGATGCCCAGGTGCGCATCCTGAATATCCGTCCCCGGTATACGCCGGGCATGCGGCTGGAGCCCGGTCTCTATCATCTGGAGATCACCCGGGCCGGTTATCGGCCGGAAAAATTGTGGGTGACGGTGCAGGAGAGTGACGTCAAGGTGGATGTCACCTTGACGCCGGAGGGCGCGCCGGTGGTTGCCCAGGCCAACGCGCCGGCCACCCAGTCCGTCAAACCCGCAGCAGCGACGGCTGAACAACCGGACACCTCGGTGCCGGTCAAGGCGGCGGTTGCCCCGGGTGCCCGGTCCGAGGTAGTGGCCACCCCAGGCGGGCAGCAGACTGCCGCATCGCCCCCGCCAGTGGCTGACGGTCGGCCAGGTGGCGCTGCACAGCACCCGGTGGGCAGTGCCGCCACCCAGAGGGTGGAACGGTCATCGGCACCGCTGCCGCCACCCGCCCCGGTCGCCGGTGGTGCGGCCACTGCGACCGCCCAGTCAGCCGGATCGACCGCCCCGTCGGCCACGCAGCACCAGGCAGAGGCACGGCAGCCTCCCCATGCCCGGCACGCCGCCCCACCGACCGGGGAAGGCCGTGCGCGTCACGCCCTGACGGTCCAGGCAGAGCCGGCCGAGGCACGGATCAAGGTGCTCGATATTGCGCCGCCCTATCAGCCCGGCATGCTGCTGAAGCCGGGCAGTTACCGACTGGAGGTTTCCCATCCGGGCTTCCAGACCCGACGTTTGCGGATCACCATGGGCGACACCGACCTGCAGGTGCCGGTGGCGTTGCTGAAGGAGACGGATCGGTCGACAACCGCTCCCGTGGCAACCCGTGCGCCTGTGCACCGCGCTGCCCGTCCGCCGGCGACGGCCGGGGAGCCCATGGAGGCCTGTCCGGTGGCCAAACAGCCCAACGCGGATCGGCCCAGGCAGTATGCCTTGACCGTGCAGAGTGATCCGGGTGATGCCCATGTCCGGATTATGAACAGTCGGGTGTCGTATCAGCCTGGTGTCTCCCTGGCACCGGGTCGTTATCATCTGGCGATCGCCAAAGAGTCTTTCAAGACCCGACAATGTTGGGCAGAAGTGGTGGATCGGGATCTGGATTTGGATGTGGCATTGCAGCCGGTGGCCCCGGGAGATCTCCACGCCTTGACGATCCGACCGCAACCGGCGGATGCCCTGGTGCGTCTGCTCAATATCCGGACGCCGTATCGGGCAGGCATGTTGCTGGAGTCCGGTTCCTATCGGGTGGAGGTCTCGAAAAAGGGGTACAAGACCGAACAGCGCATCGTGGAGTTGGGCAGCAAGGATTTGACGGTGCCCATCCATCTCAAGGAGTTGCCGTTGGAAGTCCGGCCCACCTTGACCGTGGTGCCGGTGTTGCAGGGGGTGGAGATCCGTATTGTGAATGCCAATGTGCCCTACCGTCCGGGCGTGCCTCTGGCGCCGGGCAGGTATTTGCTGGAGTTGTCCAAGCCGGGTTTCAAGACCCAACAGCGCTGGGTGGAGCTGTCGGAGCAGGATGTCAAGGTTGAGGTCCCCATGGAGGCGTCGGGCGCCCGGGGGCCTTGATCTGGCTCGGGAGATGCCAAAACGTTTCGGGGTACAGGACAGCGCCCCATATGCGCCAACATTATATATTTCATATTATTGCGGGTCCAGGGGGGTCACCCCCCTGGCGGGTCCAGGGCAGAGCCCTGGGGTTTTGCTGTTGCTGTTGATTGTAATGCCGAAGCCGGTTTTGCTTCGGCGTCCTCAGCATGCGCCGCAGGCAAGCCGGCGATGTTGGAACAGTTGGCAGACACCTCTGGTATCCGGTGCGGGAGTGGCAGATGATTGTGCGTCCCTCTGGCGTGGTTGTGCAGGATCGCCACCTGCTGGTCATGTGTTATCGCTATGGGGTGCGGGACCGTTTCAATCTGCCGGGCGGCAATCTGGAGGTTGGCGAAGAGCTGACGGTCTGTCTGATGCGGGAGTTTGCCGAAGAGTTGGACCTGGAGATTCAGGTGGGGGATCTGCTGTTTTGTGCCGAGACGGTGCTTGGCGAACGGCATGTCCTGCATCCGGTGTTCCAGATCGTGGCCACCTCCGGTTCGCCCTGTCTCAATCCGGCCCAGACGCGGGCGACACAGGTCCTGTGGTTGCCTGTCGAGGCCGTGGCGGCAGCACCTCTCTATCCGGGCATCGCGCCGACCCTCTCTGCCTGGTTGCAGGGTGACCAGGCGGTGCCGTGCTATCTGGGGCGATTGCAGCAGGAGTGGTTTGCCTGAACGGGTTATGCTGGCGGCGGGGTGCCGCCTTGACCAGCGCGCCGCCCTCTGAACAACGGCTGCGGCAGGCCATCCCGCCTGAACCGGTGCCGCGCCGGTCAGCGTTGCCGGGCGGCGATTTCGGCCTGGGCCTGCAGCGCCATGATCCGGCGCAACTCTTTGCCAATCTGGCGGGTCTCTTCGCGGACCGGGTCCAGGGTACTGCGAAACTCCTGTATCACGGTGCGCCGGGCCTCATCGACCGCCTTGCCGACCGCTTCCGCCTGGGTGATCGCCTGTTTGACCTTGTCACGGCGTTGTTGCAGCAACGCATGGTAGGCCCGGGCGCGATCATTGAAGGCGGCCTGCTGCTGTTTGACCTGTTCCTGCAACCGCTCACTCTTTTCGCGCCAATAGGTGGCCGGGAAGAAAAAACGCTGCAGGGTCTGTACCGTGCCATCCCCGGCCTGGAGTTCGGTCTCCAGATCAGTCCGGTTGGCCACCTCCTCCGGGCCGCAGCCGGCCAGAAGCAGCAGACCGCCGACCAGAATGGCAAAGGAAAGTGGCCACGGGCGACGGTGCAAGAACACATTTACGTGCATGGTTTTCTCCCGTCGTCATCGGGCCGCATATTCATTCAATTTATTGCGCAAGGTGCGAATGGAGATGCCCAGCAACTCCGCAGCCCGGGTACGATTGCCATTGACCTCATCCAGCGTACGGAAAATCAAAAACTCCTCCATTTCCCGTACCGTGGTGCCGACCGGCAGATGCAGGCGATTTTTGTCCTCTTCCTCGGTGGCGGGTACCACCGGCATGGCCGACATGTCCGGGAGCGAGAGATGCACGGCACCACCACCCTGGTTGGCGGCGGCCCGGACACTGGCGATGATGGGAACATCAATCATCAAATCTTCGGGTTGGATCTCCCGCCCTTCGGCCATCAACAGGGCACGATGGATGACATTTTCCAGCTCCCGGATGTTGCCGGGCCAGTCGTAGGCCTGCAATGCGGTCAACGCCAGGCTGGAAAAGGGAATATTGTTGCGTCCCAACTCCGCGACGAAACGGGCGCGAAAATGTTCGCCCAACTGCAGGATATCCTTGGGACGGTCACGCAGGGCGGGCAGTTGCACAGGGAAGACGTTCAAACGGTAGAACAGATCCTCACGAAACCGATCCTGGTCCACCCACTGGCGCAAGTCCCGGTTGGTGGAGGCCACGACCCGGACATCCAGGGCGATGGGAGAGCGTCCCCCCACCGGGTCCACCTCCCGTTCCTGCAAAACCCGCAGCAGTTTGGCCTGCAGGTTGAGAGACATTTCGGAAATTTCATCCAGAAAAATGGTGCCGCCGTTGGCCTGCTGAAATTTGCCCTTGTGGTCGACCAGAGCACCGGTAAAAGCCCCCTTGGCGTGTCCGAACAGTTCGGATTCCAGCAGATTTTCCGGCAGTGCTGCACAGTTGATGGCAATAAAAGGGCCCTTGGCCCGGTTGGAAACCTGGTGCAAAAAACGGGCAATCAGCTCCTTGCCGGTGCCGCTTTCTCCCTGGATCAGGACGGTGGCGTTGGTCTGGCCGACCCGTCGCACCTGCATCAGAATGCGCCGCATTCGATCATCGTTGGTGATCAGTCGGCGACCACGCCCCAGTTCCGGGTCAAAATACTGGTTGCCGAACGAACTCCACAAACCCGCCAGTTTGTCCTCTTCCACCGGCAACAGGAAATAGTCGGCGGCCCCCACATCGATGGCCTCCCGGGCGTCAGCCACGCTGCCCTTGCAAGCCGCCGCCAGAATGGGCAGTCCACGAAAGAGAAATGTCAGTTCCCGGATCAATTCCAGTGCGTTGCGCACCGTTTCCACGTCCACCACCACCAGACTGGCCGGCCGATGGGAGAGGTGCTGGGAGAGGTGTTGCTTGATATCCATGGCATCGGCCATCAGCAGCGGCATGACGCCAATGGCCTGAAACTGGGCCGCCAATATCAGCAAGGGCTCATCCCGGCGACCGACCAGCACCACCTGCTGTTCCCCCGGCAGTCCGGCAGTCCGGGCCGGGACAGCCATGGCAACATCCTGTTTTTCCATCGGCGGCTACTTGGCAACCTCCATGGCCATCTCCAGTTGGGACGCATTTTCCTTGGATATTTTGGCCAGCACGGAATCCGGGACGATGCGGGCCGCTTCCTGGTAGTGTTCGCGGGCCCCCGCATAATTCCCCTCACGCTGCAGGATGTCGCCGACCCGGATGTGGGACAAGGCACGCACATCCTTTTCTTCGGCCTCCTCGCTGACCCGCTTGAAGGCCGGCAGTGCCTTGGCATCCCCCTTCCACTGTTGCAGGACGGTGGCATACCAGTAATAATCGCTGCCATCCCCCATCTTCTTCCCGGAGAGCAAATCCTCCAGATACTGCACGGCAAAAGGATATCGTTCCCGTCCCTCTTCCGCCTTGGCCATCAGGCGCAGCCGTTTTTCCTGGCCGGCACTGGTCAGCAGATTGTCCGGCAACTTGTCCAGCAGACGGAGAATGCCCTCCCACTCTTTGGTGTCCAGCAGGCGGTTGGCCTCATCCAGACGCACGCGCGCCTCCTCGACCGGCACCAGTTCCGTGGCCTGGACCTCGGTGCCGGCGGGGTTTTCCACCGGGGTTTCGGCCAGGGTGGCCGGTGTGGCAGCATCAACGGCAGAAATCCGTTCTTCCACCGGCGGGGCCCCGGTTCCCACCGCAGGGTGGGCCTCGCTCATCGCCTTGACCGTCTCTCCCACCTCGGGCGGGGCCAACACCTCGGGCCAACGACCGGCTGCAAAGGCACGGCTGAGCCGTTTCAAACTGACCGCCGCTGGCGCGGACAAACCCTCCAGCAGTGACGGTACCTGCTCCGGCATGCCGGTCCGCAGCAACGCTTCCGCCAACAAAATGCGGGCCGGAACCAGGTTGGGGTTGGCGCGCACATCTTCGCCATTCAGCTCCATCAACAGGATGGCATGTTCCGGTCGGTCATCGGCCAGATCCTGACGCATGCCCGCCAGCAGATAATCCCGTTTCAATTTGGTGGCCCGCGCCACCACCTTGAGCTCCAGTGAGGTGGCAAGCAAACGGTTCAGGGTCACCAAGGCGTCTTCATAGCGGTGATCCTCGCCCTGCAACTCGGCCTTGGCCATGAGCAGTTCCGACAAGGCGTCCGCCAGCCGGATGGTCTTGGCCAACGCGTTGATCTTCTTCAGGCGGGTGACCACATCCTGTCCGTCGCTCATCCGCAACTGAAAGACCTGACCCCAGACGGCCGCATCCGATTTGGGATATTTTTCCCGCAACGAGGTGAACAGAGCACGGGCATCATAAAAGCGTTCCCGCTGTCGGGCGCTGCCAGGTTCCGCCACCCGCCCCATCTGCCAACTGCTCTCGGCGGCCCGGAGCATGGCCCACGGGACAATCCGTTGCATGGCGGGATAGTTGCTCAAAAACTGGCCGTAATATTTGTAGGCTTTCTCGTAGGAGCGGTTTTCATAATAAATATCAGCAATGGCCATCAGCCATTCCGGGCGATTGGCGATAAAAGCCAGGTGCTCCGCTGCCAACTCATCCAGCAGTTTGACAGGGCCCGGTCCGCTCTCGTTTTGCGGGTTCTGGGCAGTCCGCACCAGGAGAAAATGGGCCTCGGCACTGGCATCTCCCCTGTCGCCGGTCAACTCCAGCACCTTGTGCAGATAGTCGCTGGCTGCCTTCCAGTAGGACTGTTCACTCCGGTTGGAGCGGGCCAGGCCCAGGGCCGTATGGCCCCGTTCCAGCCAGACCCGGACATTATCCTTCGGCAGACTGGGGTCCCAGAGGATGTGTTCGGCCTCCTCGTACAGCCCGGCCCGGTTCAGCAGGTGCAACTGAAGCAGACGATAGCGGGGATAGTGCACCGTGTTGGGATAGCGGGCCAACAGAGTGTTCAGGCCGGCCAGCAGCCAGCCGGGTTTCCAGCGCATCTGATAGGACAAATCCCACAGGTAAAATTCGACAAATTGCCGGTTGGGGGTATCGGGAAAGACGGTCAACAATTTTTTCAGGTAACCCCGCGCCCGGGCATAGCGTTGATCCCTGGCGGCCGCCTTGGCGTTTTTCAGGTAATAACTCTCGTCGATGGTCTTTTTGTCCAACACCACAGTGCGATCCGGTTGCAGGACAAAGGCGGGGTCCAACCGATTCAGGGGACGCACCTCGCCGGCCGCCAGGGCCTCTTTGCGTTTGCGAAAAAGCTCTTCGACATCCGCCTGCCGACCGATTTGGGCCCGCGTGGACAGCGCGATGACGTACAGCCCGGTCTCGGCATTCTGGTGAAAACGGACATCCAGGACACCCGGATGCAGGGCGATCTCCATCTCCACCTGATCGGGGAAAGAGTAGGAGAGCAGCCGCTCCGCCAACCCTTCGGGTCTGGCCGGTCGCCAGCCGGCATCCAGCTTGGCCCCCCGCCAGTGCAGACGCAACAGGTGGGCATCCAGGTCAACAGCATTCTCCACCGTGGCCGCCCCCGTGTAGGAGAAGACGATCAGGGTGCCGTCGCGCCCGGCCAGCATCCGTCCCTCCAGAACTTTGACCTCCTTGGCGTTGGAGGGCGGAGTGGGAGTGTCAATCTCCAGACGATAGGGGCTGCCCATGACCGGATCGGTATTGCCCAGCGTATCGCGAAACATGAGATTGGGTTTCTTGAGACCGATGGTGATATCCAGGCCCATCTCTGCACCGCGCAGTGTTGCCACCTTGAAACTGTCGATCAACTGGGACTGGGCCGGGTCCAGTGCCGTGGCCGGGAGGGCCAGCAGACCGGGCACAACCAAGCGCAGGGTGGTGGGGTCCAACAACTCCAGACTGGGCCGGACCACCCCGGGCGGTACGTGAAAGGAGAGTACTTCCCGGTTGCCCTTTTCCTCCCGGTTCACCTTCAGCACGGTGGAAAAGGCAGACGCCTCACCGGCCAGCACCAGGACAAGCAGCAGCGCAACCCACAGCCCCAGGAACCGGGGTGAGCCAAGACAATGACCGGGCGACGCCACCCGATGGCATGAACCAACCTGTGAGAAAACCACTTATCCCTCCATGCGCTCCAAACCCTTTTTCTTGATCTTTTCCACCAGCGTCGTGCGATTGAGGTTGAGCAATTGCGCCGCCTTGTTCTTGTTCCATCCGGTGCTGTCGAGTGCCGAGAGAATCAACTGGTTTTCAAAGGAGTCCACTTCATGATTGAAATCAACGCCTTCTCCCAGATTGGTCACGATGTTGGCAAAATCCGGCACGACCACCGGAGCACACTCCATCGGGGCGCCATCGACCATGCCGTTCAAAATTTTCTCCGGGATATCCTCCCGATGTACCTGCCCGTCCGACAGTACAGTCAGCCGTTCCATCAGGTTTTCCAACTCGCGGACATTGCCCGGCCAGCGGTATGCCAGGAACAGCTCCATCAAATCCGGATCTATGATAACGCGTTTGCCGCCCTGTTGCTCGGAAAACTTGTTGAGAAAATGGTCGATGAGCAGCGGAATGTCGCCGCCCCGTTCCCGCAGGGGGGGGACATGCAGTGGCACAACGTTCAGACGGTAGAAGAGATCCTCGCGGAAGCGGTTTTCCGCCACCTCTTTTTCCAGGTTTTTGTGGGTGGCGGCGATCACCCGGACATCCACCTTGACGGTCTTGACCGCACCCACCGGTTCCACCACCTTTTCCTGGAGGACCCGCAACATTTTTACCTGCAGTTTCGGGCTCATGTCGCCGATCTCATCCAGGAACAGGGTGCCGTTGTTGGCCAGTTCGAACCGGCCGGTACGGGTGTGGGCCGCCCCGGTAAAGGCGCCGCGCACGTGGCCGAACAGTTCCGATTCGAGCAGATCCTCGGGAATGGCACCGCAGTTGACCGGAATCAACGGATGATCCTGTCTGAGGGAGAGGTCGTGGATTGCCCGGGCGATGAGTTCCTTGCCGGTCCCGCTCTCTCCCTGGATCAGAACGGTGGAACTGGACGATGCAACCCTCTGGATCATCCTGTACAGCTTTTGCATGCTGGGAGATTTGCCTATGATTCCGTACATGATCTCAAACAAGCGCCTTTTTCAGGATAAAGCCGAGGTCGAAGACCGGTTGCACCGGCTAAGCCGCCCGTTGGACAAGCCGGCGACCGGTCAATCGTGTCAAAAAGCTAACAAGTCAAAATTCCAACGGGCAGAGTACGACAATTGGCGACGAACGACAAGCTAATTTGCAGTGCAGGTCGGCCAATTTTTTTTCTGGTCAATCGGAACCGAATGGCTCATGCTGGGGAGGTCATGACCCGCATGCCCAAAGGCCATTCACCCGTGAAACGTACAGAACATTCCCGGCGGACACACCGCCCGCCGGCCGCCCAGGTCCGCACTCTGCAAGCATGGCTGGATGAGGCAACCGCCCAAATAACGGCGGCGGAAGTCAGTCTGGAGAGCGGAATGCAGGAACCATGCCTTGAGGCTGAGTATCTGGCCTATCACGCGCTGTTGCGCTGCGAGGCGGGGGCAGAGAAACCGGGTGGACGGGCCTTGCGGGGTCGGGCGGCGGCCAGGGCCGTCAAACGGTGGCAGGCTCGCCTGCAACAGCCGGTGCCACCGGCCTTTCCCGCCATTTTTGCGGATTTTTTGGCGCATCGGCTTCAGCATCGGCTGCCGGCGGCCTACATCATCGGCGAGGCGCCCTTTGCCGGTTATCGGTTTGCTGTCACGCCCGATGTGCTCATTCCCCGTTCACGCCTGGAAAATTTGCTGGACGATCCGGCCCGCCTGCGCCGCCTGCTGGGTACCCGGCGGATCAAGCGCATTCTCGATCTGGGGACCGGCAGCGGCTGTCTGGCCATTGCCTTTGCCCTGGCCTTTCCCGAGGCCCGGGTGGATGCCACGGACATCTCCCCGGCCGCCTTGCAGGTGGCGGTCGGCAATGGGCGGCGTTTCAAACTGGGGGAGCGTTTGCAATGCCTCCACTCCGATCTGTTCAGTCGGCTGGATGGGCGGCGTTATACCCTGATCGTGACCAATCCGCCTTATGTCAGTCAGGCCGGCATGGCCGCCCTGCCGGCGGAATATGGCCATGAACCGGCCCTGGCCCTGGATGGCGGGGTGGATGGCCTGGCCCTGGTGGAACCCATCCTGCGACAGGCCGCCGATTTTCTGACCACCAAGGGGGTGTTGATCTGCGAGGTGGGCGATGACACCGGGGAACAATTGATGGCACGCTGGCCGGATCTGCCGGTGGAGTGGATCTATTTTCATTTTGGTGCCAGCGGCGTGTTTGCGGCCCGTCGGGAGCCCTTGGCCCGCTGGGTGCAGCACACTTTCGGGAGGCCATGAACCATGTTTGCACCCAGCCTCATCCCCCCCGCCCTGGCAGAGGATTTTCGCTACTGCCAGGAAATCGTGCGCAGCCGGGAAGAAAATTTTCCGGTAGCCTCCCTGCTGGCTCCCCCGCGGTTGCGACCGTTTTTGTATGCCGTCTACGCCTTTGCGCGCACGGCAGACGACTTTGCCGACCTGCCGGGCCGGGATGACGACACCCGCCTGCAATTGCTGGACGACTGGTCTCGGCGTCTGATGCAGGCCGAAACCGGCCAGCCGGATCATCCCATCTTCCGGGCCCTGGCCTACGTGATCCGCACCACCGATCTGCCCAGCGAACCGCTGCATCACCTGTTGATTGCCTTTCGGATGGATGTCACCAACAAGCGGTATGACACGATGAGTGACCTGCTGGAATATTGCCGTTATTCCGCCAATCCGGTCGGACGTATCGTCCTGCACCTGGCGGGGGAACTGGCCTATGATGCAGGCGAACGGGCGTTGCGGGGCGAGGTCAGGGCGGAAGATCGTGTCGAACGGAGCAAAGCCCTGTGTGCGGATGCCATCTGTACAGCCCTGCAGTTGACCAACCATTGGCAGGACCTGGGCCAGGATGTCTGGAGTGGTCGCCCCCTCTATTTGCCCCAGGAGGAGATGGCCCGTTTTGAGGTGACCGAGGAGATGATTCTGAAGCGGCGTTTTTCGCCAACCGTGGGCGGCCTGATGTTGCATTTGACCGCCCAGGCGCGGGAGCTGTTTGTGATCGGGGAACCGTTATGGCAGCAGGTCAAATGGCCACTCAACCTGGAACTGGCCATGATCGGCGAGTGCGGACGGACGGTGCTGGACAAGATTGAGGCGCGGGGGGGCAACACGTTGCGGGTGCGGCCCCGACTGTCGGTATGGGATCGGGCCGTCTGTTTCAAGAATGTTCTGGCACGGATTGCGGCATGACACCGGCCCAGTATTGTCGCAGAAAGACGCTGGAGTCCCATTCCTCCTTTTTCCTGCCCTTTTTCTTTTTGCCGCCGCCGCGCCGGGCCGCGATGTATGCGGTGTATGCCTTCTGCCGCGAGGTGGACGACATTGTGGACAGCGGCCTGCCGGTGGCGGAGGCCGCCGCACGGTTGGCGGCCTGGCAGCAGGCGCTGCAGCAGGGTTTTGCCGGCCGACCGACCCATCCGATCACCATGGAGTTGGCGCGCCATCAGCAGCTTTTTGCGCTGCCGACCCAGCCTTTCCATGATATCCTGGCCGGCATGGCGATGGACCTGCAACAAAACCGCTATCAAACCCAGGACGATCTGGCGTTGTACTGCTACCGGGTGGCGGTGACGGTAGGTCTGATTGCCGTACGGATTTTTTTGCATGGCCAGGAGCCGGATGGCTGGGAGGAGGAACGGGAACGCCTGTTTGCCCATCGGTTGGGGATGGCGCTGCAACTGACCAACATTGTGCGAGACGTGGCCGAGGATGCCCGCATGGGCCGCGTCTACCTGCCCCGGCAATGGCTGCTGGAGGCGGGGGTGGTCGAGGAGGATATTGTGCAGCAGCGTTGGACACCACAACTGGGCTCGGTATTGCAGCGGTTGGCTGAATTGGCCGAACAGCATTATCAGGAGGCAGACCGGCTGCTGGTCTCTCCGATGGAACGGCGCCTGTTGATGCCGGCCGTGTTCATGGGGGTGATTTATCGGACCTGTCTGCACCGGTTGCGCCGGCACGGTTTCCACTGCTTCGGGGGGGGACAGAAGCTCTCCCTGCCGGACAAATTGTGGATTCTCTGGCAGGCCTGGCGGCAGGAACAGGCACGGCAGCGGGTGGCATGGGTACGTCCGGGGCACCGATGACGGGATGGCGGGATGCGAAATGACATGGTAACGAACGAACCCGGGCGATTGTTGCGGGAGAACGCCGCCCTGCAGCGGCGCATTGGCGAGCTGGAGGCGGACAACCGCAGGCTGCAGGCGGTCCAGGCGCAACTCCTGGCCAACAACGAACGGTTGAGTCAGGCGGTGGTGCGCATGCCCATCGCCTACATCGTCTGGGATACCGATTTTCGCGTCATCGAGTGGAATCCGGCCGCAGAAATCATTTTTGGCTATGACAAAACCGAGGCCCTGGGACATACCCCGCTGGAGCTGTGTGTGCCGGAAGCCGCCCTGGCCCCGGTGGCCGAGGCCATGCGCACCTTGCTGGCCGGTGAGGATGCCGCCTATTCGGCGCCCGGCAACAATATCACCAAGGATGGGCGCATCATCTCCTGTCTCTGGTTCAACGCCCCCCTGAAAAACCCGGCGGGACAGGTGCATGGCGTGCTCTCCATGGCCATGGATGTGACCGAGCGCAACAAGGGCGAGGATGCCTTGCGAAAGGAGCGGGATTTCACCCGGGAACTGATCAATGCCCTGTCGGGCATCTTTTACCTGATCAGCCAGGAAGGGCGGTTCCTGTTGTGGAACAAGGTGCTGGAAGGAATGACACAATTTTCGGCAGAGGAGATTGGTGCGGCATCCCCCATCGACTTTTTCCGTGACGAGGATCGTTTGACCATCGCCCAACGGGTTCAGGAAGTTTTCCTTCATGGCTATGCCACGGCCGAAGCCAGTATCGTGGCCCGGGATGGCACGGTGACCCCCTTCTATTTTGTCGGTCAGCGCATCGAACTGGATGGCCAGCACTACCTGATCGGCATGGGGCTGGACATTACCGAGCGCAAGCGGGCTGAAGAGGAGTTGAACAGGAACCGGTTGCTGCTGGCCGAGACGGGCAAGATCGGCAAGGTCGGCGGCTGGGAAATCCATGTCGACACCGGGCAGACCGTCTGGACAGAGGAGATGTACAATATTCGGGAATTGGACAGTACCTTCGACCCGACCATCGAGAAAGGACTTGACTTTTATACACCCGACTCCAGACCGGTCATTGCCCGACTGGTGCAGCGGGCTGTGGCCTGCGGTGAGCCCTTCGATGTGGAACTGGACCTCATCACCGCCCGGGGCAATCTGCGCCATGTCCATGTCATCGGCAAACCGGACATGGTACATCGTCGTGTTTATGGATTTTTTCAGGATATTACCGACAGCAAGCTGGCCGAGAATGCCATCCGGGAGGCCAAAGAGGCCGCCACCCAGGCGCAATTTCTCAGCGATCAGGCCCTGGAGTTGGCGCGGGCCGGTCATTGGTGCATCGACTTCAGCGAAGGCGAAGAGTATTACATCTCGTCGGAGCGCACCGTGGCCATTTTTGGTGATCCGCCCCGTGCCAATCTGCGTTATCACATCATGAACGACTGGTATGTCAACATTGAGGCCGCCGACCGGGCGGCGGCGGCGGCGACCCTGGCCAACTATCGGGCGGCCTGCGACGGAAGTCTGCCCAGGTATGACATGATCCATCCCTACCGGCGCCCCAGCGATGGCCGTATCGTCTGGATTCATGTCCTGGGCCATGTGGTGCGGGATGTACAGGGCAGGCCCAGCAACGTGTACGGTGTGGTGATGGATATCACCGCAAGCAAGCTGGTGGAAAATGCCATCCGGGAGGCCAAAGAGGCCGCCGAGGCGGCCAGCAGGGCCAAAAGCGAATTCCTGGCCAACATGAGCCACGAAATCCGGACCCCCATGAACGTGGTGCTGGGCCTGTCGGATGTCCTGCTGGAAAGCGAACTGGATGCGGAGCAGCGCCGCCTTGTGCAAACCTTGCACCGGTCAGGCAAGGCACTGATGGGGGTTGTCAACGATGTGCTGGATTTTTCCCGTATCGAAGCAGGGCGATTGGCCTTGTCCGATCTGCCGTTTTCGCCCCGCCAGGTGCTGGAGGAGACGGCCCACCTGATGCGATTGACGGCCGAAGAGAAGGGAATTGTCCTGCTGGAAGAGGTGACCCCCGGTCTGCCGGATGCGGTCCTGGGTGACGATGGCCGGGTGCGCCAGGTATTGATCAACCTGCTGGGTAACGCCATCAAATTTACCCAGGCCGGGCAGGTCTCGGTGCGCCTGTCGCCCCATCCCCGGGAATCGAACACCCTGCTGTTCCAGGTGACCGATACCGGCATTGGCATCGCTCTGGAACACGCCCATCACATTTTCGACCATTTCATCCAGGCGGATTCGGGCATCACCCGGCGTTACGGGGGCACTGGTCTGGGGTTGGCCATTTCCCAGAGGCTGGTGGAACTCATGGGTGGCCGGATATGGGTGGAGAGTCAGTTGGGTGCGGGCAGCACTTTCCTGTTTACCCTGCCGTCGCGTCCGGTGCCGAGTCCGACGGTTCCGCCCCTGCCGATGAATCAGACATCTGCTGTCGAGGCCAGGGCGCTGCGTATTCTGATTGCGGAGGATTCGCCGGATACCCGGATGCTGTTCCAGGCCTACCTGAAAAAGACGCCCCATCATCTGGTCATCGTCAATGACGGTCTGGAGGCGGTGGCCCGGGTGCAGGTGGAGGCGTTCGACCTGTTGTTGACGGACATCCAGATGCCCAACATGGACGGTTATGCAGCCACCCGCGCCATTCGGCGGTGGGAACGGGAGGAAGGCCGTGCGCCATTGACCATCCTGGTGCTGAGTGCGCATGCCTCTCTGGACAAGCAGGAAGAGAGTCTGGCCGCCGGCTGCAACGGCCATCTGACCAAGCCCATCAAGAAGCAGACCCTGCTGGAGGCCATTCAGCGCGTGGCGGATGCCGACCGGAACGTGGAACACCAACCGGTCATTGCAAAAAATTGAATGCGCAGAATGCCGATACCCCTTCGAATTTGCGGAGAATGACATGCTCTCGAACTATCTGCAAGCCGCCATGCGCCATGCGCGTTATGAAATTCTGGCGGACGACCACTCCTTTTATGGTGATATTCCAACTTGTGACGGCGTATATGCCAATGCCCCTACCCTGGAGGCCTGTCGGGATGAATTGGCAGAGGTACTGGAAGAATGGGTGCTGTTCCGCATCCACAGGCATCTGCCTTTGCCCGTCCTGGATGGTCAGACCTTGCACGTCCAGGAAGTGGCATAGTGCCCCGCCTTGGTCCGGTTCGGAGAGACGATTTGATACGTTATCTCAAGCAGTTGGGGTTCTCCGGTCCCTGGTCGGGTGGAAAACATGCTTTCATGGAGCGATGCGAGCGCAGCATCCGCATTCCCAACCCTCATCAGGGCGATATTGGCAGGGAATTGCTGGTCCGTATCCTGCGTCAGGCCGGGATTTCTGCCGTGGAGTGGGAACGTTTGTGACAAAGCCAGCCTGCCGATTGATCGGCTGCGCCATGTGAACAATGCGATCAGGGGGCCCCGTTGCCGAACCGGTCGGGCAGGCGTGGCTGGCCGCGCAACCAGTCGGCGGCCGGCATGCGGCGTTTGCCGGCGGGCTGGAGTTCGGTCAATACCAGGCTGCCCTGACCGCAGGCGACTTCCGGTCCGTCCGGTTGCCGGGCCAGGAGGGTACCGGGCGGACCATGTCCGCTGCCTGGTCGGCAGCGCAGCAGTTTGAGGGACTGGCCATCCAGCAGGGTATGGGCCGCCGGCCAGGGGTTGAGGGCCAGGATCTGCCGCCTGATCTGTTCGGCGGGCTGTTGCCAGTCGACCCGCTCATCCGCCGGGGTCAGCTTGGTGGCATAGGTAACCTCTTCGGCAGCCTGGGGAGTGGCCGGCAGGGTGCCAGCCCGGAGACGGGGCAGGGACTCCTGCAGCAGGAGTCCCCCCAGACGGGCCAGTTGATCGTGGAGTTCGCCGCCTGTCATCTCTGGAGTCAGCGGCAGACGGCGTTGACAATGGATCGGCCCGGTATCCAGGCCGGCCTCCATCTGCATGAGGGTGACACCGGACTCCCGGTCGCCCGCCAGCAGGGCCCTCTGCAACGGTGCTGCGCCACGCCACCTGGGCAGGAGCGAGGCATGCACGTTGAGACAACCGTGGCGGGGGATGGCCAGCACCTCGGGGGAGAGCAACTGACCATAGGCCACCACCACGATCAGGTCGGGTTGGAGGGCGCGCAGTACCGTCACAGCCTCCTCGGCACGCAACCGCAGGGGTTGCCACACCGGGATGTTCCTCTGCGCTGCAGCCTGTTTGACCGGGGATGGGGTGAGCTGCAGCCCCCGCCCCACCGGCTTGTCCGGTTGGGTGAAGACCCCCACCACCGGGTCGGTACCCGCCAGCAACACCTCCAGCGTGGGAACGGCAAACGCCGGAGTGCCCATGAAAACAATGCGCCAGGGGGCTGCCGTCCTCATTCCCTCTCCTTGCCCTCGGCGGCCTTTTTGAGCTTTTGCAGAATGATTGCCCGTTTGAGCCGGGAAAGACGGTCGATGAAGAGGGTGCCGTGCAGATGGTCGATCTCGTGTTGCAGGCAGACTGCCAGCAACCCGGTGGCCTCGATCCGTACCGGTCGATTGTCCTGGTCCAGGGCATGGACATCGATGACGGCGGCCCGCAGCACCTCGGCGCTCTGGTCGGGCACGGAGAGGCATCCCTCTTTCCAGGTCAGTTCCCCTTCCATCTGCACGATGCGGGGATTGGCCAGTAACAGGGGCACAGGGCGCTGCTGGTCCTGCTCCAGCCCCACATCCACCACGATCACCTGTTTCAATACGCCCACCTGCGGGGCGGCCAGACCAATACCGGGCGCGGCATACATGGTTGCCAACATGTCGTCCATCAGCCGGCGTATCGCCTGATCCACCCGGTCAACCGGCGCCGATTTTTGCTTGAGCCGCCTGTCCGGGGCGGTCAGAATGGGTAGCAGGGCCATGTCGTTCCAGTGTCTGAAGAGGGGGAGGCTGCAATCCGGTGGACAAGTCTAGCAAAAAAAATGCGCTTGTCACGCCGTTTCAACAGATTTTCTGCCGGTTCATGTGGTGCGCCGCAGGGATGGTCGGGCTGTTGGGGCTGGCGGGTCTGGTCTGGGCAGAGGAAACTGACCTGGCCTGGTCGGGTCGGGTGGTGCGGGTGGTGGACGGAGATACCGTCTGGGTGGAGCGGGACGGGACAGGGATCAGGATTCGGCTGGAGGGGATCGACGCACCGGAACGGGACCAGCCGTGGGGGGAGGAAGCCACGGCATTCATCCGCCAGCAGGCGCTGGGCGGGGAGGTGACGGTACTGGGCAAGGAGTGGGACCGCTACGGACGACTGGTGGCCCGGATCGTTCTGCCGAACGGCAGCCATTTGAACCATCAACTGGTTCGCCAGGGGCTGGCCTGGTGGTATCACGCCTATTCCACGGATCATGCCCTGCAGGCTGCCCAGGCGTTGGCGCGTCAGGAGCAACTGGGTTTGTGGTCGGATGCCCATCCGGCCCCCCCCTGGCTCTGGCGTCGCACCCACCTGCGCCCGCGTGCTCCCTGATCAACGCGGCCGCACAGATCTCAATCCTCGATCATGGCCTTGACCGGCCTTGTCTGGCCGGCCGATCGTGGGGATCAAGTGAGTCGTGAAGGGCTTCGCCTGTGGCGCGCCCGGTTTTGCAGGCATGATGGCGGGAAATTTTTTCTGCATTGTTCATCCGCGTAATTCTTCTGGATTATCCCCCGTCCAGGAGAACCGGGGGTGTGGTCGCCTGTTCACCACTCCGATACAGCCGCCGCGATTTGTGGTAAAAATTGTCGGGAAGGATGGATACCCTCCGGGGATGTCGTCACACTCTTTCGTTTTCTGGGAGATCCTGTTCTCATGCCTGCGCACGCCAAGAAAAAGGTATCTCACCCTCTGGGGGAGGAGCAGTTGCAACCGGCTTCCTGGGACATATGGGACAGCAAATACCGGTTGAAAGCGATGGATGGCACCCCCCTGGATGCCAGTCTGGATGACACCTGTCTGCGGGTGGCACGGGCTCTGTCCCGGGTGGAACTGCCGGACCAGCAGGCTTTCTGGGAGGAACGGTTTCTCTGGGCTTTGCGGCAAGGTGCCATTCCGGCGGGCCGTATTGTCTCCAATGCCGGGGCACAGGCCCACAAACCGGCCACCTCCACCATCAACTGCACGGTCTCCGGGACGGTCCGGGATTCCATGGTGGACATCCTCGATATGGTACGCGAAGCCGGGCTGACCTTGAAGGCAGGCTGCGGGATCGGTTATGAATTTTCCACCCTGCGTCCCCGGGGGGCGCTGGTGGCGGGGGCAGGAGCCAGTACGTCGGGACCTCTGTCGTTCATGGATATTTTTGATTCCATGTGCCGCACCATCTCCTCTGCCGGGGGGCGGCGCGGGGCACAGATGGCCACCTTTGACATCGCCCATCCCGACATTGTCGATTTCATCCGCGCCAAGCGGGAAAACGGTCGCTTGCGGCAGTTCAACCTCTCCTGCCTGATCAGTGAACCCTTCATGCAGGCCGTCAAGGAGGACCGGGAGTGGGAACTGGTATTTCCGGCCAACCCCCAGGAACTGACCAACCCGGAATTGCCGCTGGTCTATCGTCCCTGGCCGGTGACCGATGGCTACCGGACCAACGAGCGGGGTGAAGTGGCCTGCCGGGTCTATCGACGCCTGCCTGCCCGGCGGTTGTGGGATCTGATCATGAGTTCCAACTATGACTATGCGGAACCGGGTTTCATCCTGATCGACAAGGTCAACGAGATGAACAACAACTGGTTTTGCGAGGTGGTACGGGCCACCAATCCCTGCGGGGAGCAACCCCTGCCGCCCCATGGGGCCTGCCTGCTCGGTTCGATCAACCTGACCCGGTTTGTCGGCAATGCGTTTACGCCCCAGGCGGCGTTTGACTGGTCTGGTTTTGGCGCGGTGGTGCGCATATTCACCCGCATGCTGGACAATGTGGTGGAAATCAGCGGCCTGCCACTGCCGGAGCAGATGGCGGAAATTCTCTTGAAACGTCGCCATGGCATGGGTTTTCTGGGGCTTGGGTCGGCCATGACCATGCTCAACATGCACTACGGGGATGCGGATTCGATCCAGTTTGCCGAGCGGGTGGCGCGGGAGATGGCGCTGGTCGGTTGGGATGTGGGGGTGGAACTGGCCCTGGAAAAGGGACCGGCGCCTATCATGGAGCAACTGTTCACCGTGACCGAGGCCATGATGGCCCGGCGACCGGCCATGGCCGAAAGGGGCATCCGGGTGGGCGATGCGGTGCCTGGCAAGGTGCTGCTGGCCCACCACAGCCACTATCTGGCGCAGTTCCCGCAGGCGTTGCGGGACCGGATTGCCCAGCATGGTTGCCGTTTTACCCATCATACCTCCATTGCCCCCACGGGCACGATCGCCCTTTCGCTGGCCAATAATGCCTCCAACGGCATTGAGCCGAGTTTTTCCCACAAGTACAGCCGCAACGTTATCCGTGCCGGGCGCAAGACCAAGGAGAAGGTGGAGGTGATCTCCTTCGAGCTGCTGGCCTATCGCACCCTGGTCAATCCCGATGCCGACCCCTATGCCGAGGAGGAGCACAACCGCCTGCCGGCCTGTTTTGTCGATGCCAACGTCATCCATCCCCGAGCCCACGTGGATATTCAGGCGGCGGTGCAAAAATGGGTAGACTCCTCCATCTCCAAGACGATCAACGTACCGGGAGATTTTCCCTATGACGCCTTCAAGGAGATCTATCTGTACGCCTACGAGCAGGGGTTGAAGGGGTGCACCACCTTCCGTTTCAATCCGGAGGCCTTTCAGGGGGTGTTGGTCAAGCAGGCGGATCTGGCGGCAACCACCTATCGTTTCACCCTGTCCAACGGGGAGACGATCCTGTTGAAAGGGGACGAGGAGGTGGAGTACGATGGGGAGATGCACAACGCGGCCAATCTGTATGACGCCCTCAAAGAGGGCTACTACGGTCGATTGTAGGGAACCGGTCGGGGGACCGCCGTGTCCATGGGGGGGCTGGTCCGGGATCATTGTTCAAGACGGGGGACGGGATGGCTGTCAAGATTGAAGAGAAGATAGTGGCCTACGAGGTGGTGGCAGAGACGGTCGAGGCCACGCCTGCGGTCGCGGCTGCGAAAAAGGAGGGCAAACGGGGGGCGACGCCGCCGGTGCGTGAAGAGGAGGGCAATGTCATCCACATGCAGCCACTCATGCGGCGCCCGGTGGAGCTGCGGGGTTCCACCTACAAAATCAAGACTCCGCTTTCCGAGCATGCCCTGTATGTGACCATCAACGACATTGAGGTCAACGGCAAGCGGCGTCCCTTCGAGATATTCATCAACTCGAAAAACATGGAAAACTTTGCCTGGATTGTGGCCTTGACCCGGGTCATTTCGGCGGTGTTCCGGCATGCAGGGGATGCCACTTTTCTGGTGGAGGAGTTGCGTTCGGTTTTTGACCCCCGGGGCGGCTATTTCAAACCGGGCGGCAAGTACATGCCCAGTCTGGTGGCCGAGATTGGCGAGTGCCTGGAGCGCCACATGACCAACATCGGCATCCTGAATCCGCCAGAGGTGTCGGAAGAACTGCGGGCCAAACGGTTGATCGCCCGGGAAGGCGGATTGGCGAGCGGCAGCCTCTGTTCCAAATGCAGCCAGATGGCGGTGGTGCGGCTGGATGGCTGTGATACCTGTCTGGAGTGTGGTTATTCCAAGTGTGGGTAATCAGGCAAGGGGTGCGAAACGGGAGACGTTCCCTTGCCTTCTGTTGCGGTGAGGAGAGATGTTCATGAGCGACTTGCGTACTTTCGTATTGCTGGCGGGTTTGACCGCCTTGTTTCTGGTGGCCGGGATGGCGATGGGCGGAAGGGAGGGAATGCTGCTCGCCTTGCTGCTGGCGGTGGGGTTGAACTTTTGGGCCTACTGGTATTCCGACCAGGCGGTGTTGCGGATGTTCAACGCCCAGGAGATCGGGCCGGCGCAGATGCCGGATTATTATGCGACGGTGCAGGAATTGGCGCGGCGTGCCAATCTGCCGATGCCCCGGGTCTATGTGATCGATGATCCCTCGCCCAACGCTTTCGCGACAGGCCGGGATGCGGAGCATGCGGCGGTGGCGGCCACGACGGGTATTTTGCGCATTCTGACCCGCGAGGAGCTGGCCGGGGTGATGGCCCACGAGCTGGCCCATGTGCGCAACCAGGATATTTTGATCGGCACCCTGTCGGCCACCCTGGCCGGTGCCATCACCACTCTGGCGCAGTTCGGGTTCTTTTTTCATTCGGACCGGGACCGCGAGGAAGGCGGCGGCGGTCTGGCAGGATTGTTGATGGCGTTGCTGGCGCCGTTGGCGGCGATGTTGATCCAGATGGCGGTCTCCCGGGCCCGCGAGTACGGGGCGGATGCCCTGGGAGCCCGCCTGTGCGGCAATCCCCTTTGGCTGGCCTCGGCGTTGCAAAAACTGGAACAGGGCAGCCAGAGCGTTCCGCTGGCCGCCGCCGAAGCCCATCCTGCCGCCTCGCATCTGTTTATTGTCAATCCTTTGTCCGCCGGTTATCTGGCGGGCCTTTTTTCCACTCATCCGCCCATGCCGGAGCGGATTCAACGGTTGCGGGCCATGGTGCAGCGGCGATGATCAAGATTTCTCCCAGTATTCTGTCTGCCGACTTTGCCCGGTTGGGTGAAGAGATCCGGGCCGTGGAGGCGGCGGGGGCCGATTATATCCATGTGGATGTCATGGATGGCCATTTTGTGCCCAACCTGACCATCGGTCCGGTGGTGGTGGAGGGGATTCGCCGGGTGGCCCGCCAGCCTTTGGATGTCCATTTGATGGTCTCGCCGGTGGATGTGTACATTCCGGCTTTTGCCCAGGCGGGGGCGCATCTGATCAGCGTGCACTACGAGGCCACCCGGCATCTGGATCGCACCCTGAATCTGATTCGCGAGCAGGGGTGCCGGGTGGGGGTGGCCCTCAATCCGGCCACGCCCATCCATTTACTGCATGATGTGTTGCATCTGGTGGACATGGTGGTGCTGATGAGTGTCAATCCCGGTTTTGGGGGGCAGTCGTTCATTCCCCACCTGTTGCAAAAGGTGCGTGACATGCGGGGTATGATCCAGGAACGGGGCTTGGCCATTGAGCTGGAGGTGGATGGCGGCATCAAGGTGACCAATATCGGCGCAGTGGCCGCCGCCGGGGCGGACGTGTTTGTTGCGGGATCGGCGGTCTTCTCCCAGCCGGATTATGGCACAGTGATCCGGCAGTTGCGTGCCAACGCTGAACAATAATATCCCGTCAAATTTCACAAGGTCCGGGTCATCGCCCCATGTGCGCCAAATCGCACCTGTCTCAGGATTCGTCGTTTGGCGGGTGAAGTTGTATGGGGTCCAGGGCTTAAGCCCTGGGATTTTGCCGTTGCTGTTGATTGTCAAAAACGCCGGATTCGCTGTTTGCTGCGGCACCCTCAGCATGCGCCGCAGGCAATCTGGCGAGAGGTCCCGGGACCTGCGATCATTGGCAGTCTGCCTGCGGCGCATGCCGAAAAAGCCGAAGCAAAAAACGGCTTCGGCTTTTTGAGAATCAACAGCAACAGCAAAACCCCAGGGCTCTGCCCTGGACCCGCCAGGGGGGTGACCCCCCTGGACCCGCAATAACGATGCATCCCAAAACATGTGCAGTTTGGGAGCGTCCACCCCCTCTGCCGGTTGCCACAGGATGCCCGTCACCCCTCCTGAGCGGCGACAAAATGACGCAGCAGGCCCCGGGTCGAGGCGTCATGATGGGTCAGGTCGACCGGTTCGCCCGCCAGCAACCGCCGGGTCTCTGCCAGGATCTGGCTGGCAGCGGTCTTGCCCAGTTCCACCCCCCATTGATCAAAACTGTTGATACGCCACAGGATGCCCTGGACAAATACCTTCATCTCATACATCGCAATCAGCATGCCCAGATTGTAGGGAGTCAACCGGTGCAACAAAATGGTGTTGCTGGGTTGATTGCCGGGAAACACCCGATGGGGCAGCAGGCACCGGATCTCCTCCGGTGACAAACCACCAGCCCGCAAATCCGCCTCCACCTCCTCTGCCGTGCGTCCGATCATCAGGGACTCGCTCTGGGCAAAAAAATTGGCCATCAACTCCAGATGATGCTCCCCCAGGGGATGATGCGTGTTGCTGCAGCCGATAAAATCGACCGGCACCCCATGGGTTCCCTGGTGCAACAACTGAAAAAACGTGTGCTGCGCATGACTGCCCGGCTCGCCCCACACAATGGGCCCGGTGGGATAGGTCACAACACGACCATCCTGATCAATCCGCTTGCCGTTGCTCTCCATGTCACACTGCTGCAAAAAAGCCGGAAAACGCCGCAACGAATGATCATACGGCAAGACGGCCAGGGTGTCGGCCCCCAACAGCCAACGGTTCCAGATCCCCAGCACCGCCAGCACGACCGGCAGGTTTTGTGCCAGCGGCGCCGTGCAAAAATGCCGATCCATGGCATGGGCCCCCGCCAGCAACTGCTCGAAGCGGTCAAACCCCACCCGCACCGCAATGCTCAGGCCAATGGCCGAACACCAGGAATAACGTCCGCCCACCCAATCCCAGATGGCAAACACCCGCTCCGGGTCCACCCCGAAGGCGTGCGCCCGCTCCGGACAGGCCGTGACCGCCACCAGGTGGCGCCGCAACGCCCCCTCATCCAGACCACCCTGCCGCAACCACCGACAGGCCGTCTGGGCATTGACCAGAGTCTCCCGGGTCACAAAGGTCTTGGAGGCAATGACAAACAGGGTCTGCGCCGGGTCCAGATCACGCACCGTCTCGTGAAAATCGGCCCCGTCAATATTGCCCAAAAAGCGCACCTCCGGTCCGCTTTCGCCATACGGCTGCAGGGCCTGGGTGATCATCTCCGGGCCCAGATGCGAACCACCAATGCCAATGTTGACCAGCACCCGCAAGGGTCCGCCACCACCCCCCGGCAGGGCCTGTGCCCGAAACTGTTCGGCAAACAGGCGCATCCGCGCCAGTTCGGCCCGGATCGCCGGCATCACATCCCGGCCATCCACCCGAACAGGCGTGTCACTGCCATTGCGCAAGGCCGTATGCAGCGCCGCCCGGTTTTCGGTCCAATTGCACCGCTCACCGGCAAACAGGCCATCCCGCGCCTGCTCCAGACCCGCCGCACGGGCCCAGTCGAGCAACAGAGTCAAAGTGTCGACAGTGACGCGATTTTTTGAATAATCCAGCAAAAGATCTTGACAGGAAAGGGAAAAACGCGCAAACCGGTCCGGGTCCCGGGCAAACAGCTCCCGCAGGGACACATCCCGAATGTGTTGATAATGCGCCCGCAATGCCTGGATGCAACGTTCTTCCATCCCGCCCTAGCTCCGTAAAAATTGGCCCACCCATGCCACCGCCTCTTCCTCTCCCTCCGGGGGCAACCAATGCAGATCGGTCTCCCGCCGCAGCCAGGTCATCTGCCGCTTGGCATATCGTCGGCTCTCCCGTTTGGCCAGCTCTACCGCCTCTTCCAGTGTCATCCGCCCCTCCAGATGGGGAAAAAGCTGTCGATATCCCACCGCCTTCATGGCCGGCAGGGTGGCATCATACCCGATCGCCCACAACTGTCTGGCCTCTGCCAGCAACCCCTGTGCCATCATCTGCTGGAAACGGGCATCGATGCGGGCATACAGCTGCTCCCGGGGCCACAACCGGGCCATCTTGAGGATGGCAAAAGGCGGCGGTGGTGGTTGCTCCTGCTGCCACTGGCTGAGGGGGCGTCCGGTGGCCGCCTGCACCGCCAGCCCCTGGGTAATTCGCTGCCCGTCGTTCGGGGTCAGGCGGGCCGCCAGCAGCGGGTCCACCTGGGCCAGGCGTTGGTGCAGCACCGGCCAGCCCAACCGGGCCCCCTCCTCCTTGAATGCCTGCCGAACGGCCGGGTCCATGGCCGGAATCA
>JAMOAX010000016.1:0-30475 GCA_039908555.1 Magnetococcus sp. DMHC-8 | reverse complement strand
AACAGCAACGGCAAAGTCCCAGGGCGCTGCCCTGGACCCGCCAGGGGGGTGACCCCCCTGGACCCGCAGCCATTTTTCAAAGCCTGTCAAATCAGCCTGGTTGAGCCACTACCCTTGTAAGAGAGGCCCCTCCCGGAACGTGACTCGGGCGCGACAAAATGGGGGGCCACAAGGGCCCCCCATATTGACGGTCAGATGGAAGCCACGATGGCGTTCAGCGTGGCACTGGAACGCATGGCAACCGCCACTTTGGCCGGATCGGTATGGTAGTAGCCGCCCAAATCGATCGACTGGCCGCCCAATGCCTGCAGCTCTGCCATGATTTTGGCTTCGTTGCCCTGCAATTGTTCGGCAATCGGCGTGAAATGCCGTTGCAGCTCGGCATCCTCGCTCTGGGCCGCCAGGGCCTGTGCCCAGTACAGGGTAATGTAAAAATGGCTGCCCCGGTTGTCCAACTCACCCACATCCCGGCCCGGCGATTTGTTGTTGTCCAGCAACTTGCCCGTCGCCTGGTCCAGGGTCTTGGCCAGCACAGCCGCCCGCTTGTTGTTGCGCATCCCGCTGAGATGCTCCAGCGAGGCCGCCAGGGCACAAAACTCACCCAGGGAGTCCCAACGCAAATGACCCTCCTCGACAAACTGCTGCACATGCTTCGGCGCAGAACCGCCCGCGCCCGTCTCGAACAGGCCACCGCCATTCATCAGCGGCACAATCGAGAGCATTTTGGCACTCGTACCCACTTCCAGAATGGGGAACAGATCAGTGAGATAATCACGCAACACGTTGCCGGTGACCGAGATGGTATCCTGGCTGTCTTTCATCCGTTGCAACGAAAAACGGCAGGCATCGACAGGCGCCATGATCTGGATGTCCAGACCCGACGTATCGTGATCCTTCAGGTAACGCTGCACCTTTTGAATCAACTGGGCATCATGGGGCCGCTTTTCATCCAGCCAGAACACGGCCGGCCAACCCGTCGCCCGGGCCCGATTGACCGCCAGCTTGACCCAATCCTGGATGGCCGGATCTTTTGCCTGGCACAACCGCCAGACATCTCCTTCCTCCACTTCATGGGCAAACAGGGTCTGACCTGCCCCATCCAGGACGCGGATGGTCCCCTTGCCGGAGGCCTTGAAGGTTTGATTGTGGGAGCCATACTCTTCCGCCTTCTGGGCCATCAGCCCCACATTGGGAACGCTGCCCATGGTCGCGGGATTGAATGCCCCGTGCTTCTTGCAAAACTCCACGGTCGCATCATACACACCCGAATAGCTGCTGTCGGGAATCACCGCCTTGGTATCCCGCATCCTGTTCTGCGCATCCCAACCCTTGCCACCCGCCCGGATCATGGCCGGCATGGAGGCATCAATGATGATATCGCTGGGTACGTGCAGATTGGTGATCCCCCGATCGGAATCGACCATGTACAGATCCGGCTGTTTGGCCATGCAGGCCTGAATGTCCGCTTCCAGCGCCGCTCGATGGTCGGCCGGCAGGGTCTGAATCTTTTTGAGGGCATCCCCCCAGCCATTGTTGGGGTCAACCCCCAAATCCGCCAGCAATTCGCTGTGCTTGTCAAACACATCCTTGAAGTAGACCGATACCGCATGGCCGAACAGAACCGGGTCCGACACCTTCATCATGGTGGCCTTCAGGTGGATGGAAAACAGCACATCCTGTGCCTTCGCATCCTGCATCTGTTCGGCCAGGAAGGCCCGCAGGGCCCGCACACTCATGAAAGTGCCATCCACCACTTCGCCCGGCTGCAAGGGCAATTTTTCCTTCAACGGCGTGACCGATCCGTCCTGGCCGACAAACTCGATCCGGCCCGTACCGGCCGAACCGCTGCCAATGGTGACCGACTGTTCGTTGGAACGAAAATCACCACTCTTCATGGTGGAGACATGCGTCTTGGAATCCGGGCTCCAGGCACCCATCTTGTGGGGATTTTTCTGGGCATACGCCTTGACTGCCTTCGGTGCCCGGCGATCCGAGTTGCCTTCTCTCAGCACAGGATTGACGGCACTGCCCTTGATCCGATCATAACGGGCCCTGGCCTCGCCTTCCGCATCATTCTTGGGGTTGTCAGGATAGTCCGGAATGGCATAGCCCTGGCCCTGCAACTCGGCAATGGCTGCCTTGAGCTGGGGCATGGAAGCACTGACGTTCGGCAGCTTGATGACATTGGCCTCCGGCCTGATGACCAGTTCACCCAACTCCGCCAAATCATCGGGTTGCCGCTGCGCATCGGTCAAATAGTCGGGAAAATTGGCCAGAATCCTCCCTGCCAGAGAAATATCCTTTGTACCAACCGAGATGCCAGCCACCTTGGTAAAAGCCTGGATAATGGGCAACAACGAGCCGCTGGCCAACTGCGGGGCCTCATCGACGACGGTGTAAATGATGTCCGCTGGGCTTTGTGTAGTCTGTCCGGGCATTATTTTTTCTCCGATGCAAAAGTTCAAGGATAGTGATACTGCCGATCTGGAGCGGCATCATGCGGGAGAGAGCATCGGTCGTCAAGGAATTGCAAAGCGGCAAAAATCGCAAAGAGTCACAACATCGCGGAAGAACAGTCTAAATCGGTCAGCAACGCATGGGCCATGGCCAGACGGTAGGCCTTGACATCCGGGCCGCAATACCGGGAGCGCAGGTTTTCCCCCTGGTAATGCTCCAGTTGCTGGTTGAAGATGGGGTGCTCCGTATCCTGATGGTAGGCCTCCACCAGATTGACCAGAGCCGACCGGAGTTCGGGCTTGCCGACCGGGCGGTAGGAACCGACAAAATCGGTCAGAAAGCGAATTTTTTCCACACGGAAGGCGTCCCTGGCCCGCATTGTCTGCAGGAGATCGAGCAGCATGGCCGCCCGTTGTTCCGGGTGCCAGACGGAGCGGCGTGCCAGACTGCAAAGAACCAGTCGCACCCCCTCGTCCCCCCATCCCTGCAGGATGGGCAGCAGGAGAGGATGAATGCCGGCATCCAGATGGAGCAACCGCACATACCGCTCAATCACCACGGGCATGACCGGCACCGGCGCCTCGCGATGACCGTACAGAACAGGACAGTCCAACGCCTCGGCCGACAGGCAGGTCACCAACACACCCACCGCCACCGCATCGATCCCCACCGGCGGCAAGGCGACCTCACAGGCCTCCCTCTCCTGCCGGGTGGGCGTAAACAGGGTGGAAAGCAGCCACTCCACCTCATATGGCTCCCGGTGTTGCAACAGATCCCGATGCAGACCATCCAGGGGATCACGCACATTCAGCATGCCGCAGACCGCTCCGCCCACCCGGACAGAAAGCTCCCGGGGGCGGACCAGTTGGGCGCGCACACAGGTCAGCAGTCCATCAGGAAGGGAAGAGAGCATTGTCAGAGGATGACGCCCTCCCGCCACTCCACATCACAACACAACACATGTTGCACTTCTTGAATAGTGACCGTGATCGACAAGGTGAGACAGACATTGCGGCTGGCATTGGATCGGTAGGGCGGCGACATCTGCACCACACCGGGATTGCGGATGGCATCATAAAAACTGAAACGACGGGTCCATGTGGCACCGGTCGAATCGCGCAGCGGCTTGAAACGCGGGTCCAGGTGCAAAGGCTCACCCTTGCGGAAAATATCGGGCTCGGTCTGGACACCCCGGTCATTCAACAGATAGACCCGCTCCACCCGGGGCATGCGCAAGAGGTTGTGGGCCGCCGACTCCAGAGGCACGCCATCGGCCAGGGCCCAGGCACACTCCAGGACATCGCCGCTGAAGCATCCCATTTCAAAGTCCACCTGGCGCTGATCCTGCTCGGCCACCTGTTCGCTTTTTTCCAGCAGCACGGCGAAGGAGTGATCGATCTTCTGGCTCGCCACATCCTGCCCCCCGTGACTGGCCAGTGCCACCCCCTCGTCATGGGTCCCCCAGAAGGGCCCCTGCACAAAATCGGCCTCCATGCGCATGGCCATGAAGGCCTCTGCCTCGGTGGCCACCTGTTCAATCAACACCAGGGCGCCCGAGGCGTGCACCAGCGAGACCAGCTTGGCCAGCATCCGCTTGGCACGCCCGCTGCGGGCCGCATTCTCCAGCCAGATGCGGTTCAGTTTGACAATGTCCGGCCGCAATTTCCACAGGCTGTCCAGATTGGCCGACTCGGCCAGGAAATCATCAAACACCACCAGACAACCCAACCCACGCAGAACGTCGATCACCTTGACCAGTTTTGCCTGGCGGTCCTGGGTATGCTCACGCACGGCCACCACCACCTGGTTGGGCGACAGGCCGGTATGCTGCAGGGCGGCCGCCAGAAAGGTCGGATCGGGCTCCTTGTGACCCAGCATGATCCGCGGATGCAGGTTGGTAAAGATCCAGCGGTCGTCCATCCCCGCTGCCTTGAACGTTTTCAGATGCAACAAGAGGCGCAAACGGTCGATCAACTCCAGATCTTCCATCGTGCAGACCGTGGAAAACAGCTCCGCCGCAGGCACCAGCGACCCATCCGGATACGCTCCCACACAAAAGGCCTCAAAACCGACCCCCCTTTGCAGGGTCGAGCTGAAAATGCGCTGAAAATGGGAAGAGATCCAGAGGGAACACAACTGGGCCCCAAATCCTCCGTCCCGTTCCTCGATCAACCGCTCCAGAGACTGGGGCGAATAGTCTCCGGCCAACTCTTTCAGTACAGACCGCGCATCCGTTGTACCCTGTTGTGCAGACATGCTACCTCCCTCCGGGGTTTACCAGTTCCGATCCAAAAGATTGCCGGTCATTAGAAACCAGTTGAAAAAAAAATTCACCAAAAAAACGACGCCACCCCCCAGAAAAATGGCATCGCCCGGCCGGACGCCGCCCGCCACCCGGCCAGCCACGTCCAAACCGGGTGTCAGGGGCATCCCGTCCGCCAGGATTTTAACGGCGCCCCACCCCCCGTTTGGCCAACTCCTCTGCCTGGTCCACATTGGAAATGCCGGCCAACTCTTGCAACAGTCGCCAGTTTTCCAATCGGTCCCGCATGGAAGCCTTCAGGGTGTCACTCGGATTGCCCTCCTTGTCAAACTGCTTGGCAAACCGCCCCTCTTCACGCGCAAAGGAGACAAAGTCGACCATCACCTCGGAGCCGTCCTTGTTGCGGCGACGATGCCAGTCTCGCTCCACGGATGGATTGCCCTGCAAAGAGAGCCGCGACGCCAGGGTGGGGCCCCCCTCCGGATTGTAGATGAAAACAGGAAAAGCCCGGGACTCGACAGCCGCCACAGCCCGGGCACAGGAGCGGTCGTCCGCCACCTGATGTTCCGGCTGGCAGGTGGTGTATATGTTGATCAGGGCCGGACCGTCATACTGCAATGCCTGCTCCACCGCCTTGTAAAAATGGTTGATCATGGGACCAACCGTCTGCGCCACAAAGGTATGGGGATGCATCATGGCAATGTTGCCGATCTCCTTGCGACGCTCCTGCTTGCCATGGATGGCACTGCCATGCACGGACATCTTGGCATCCTGACCAACAAACGTACCCGTGGAAGCCTGGCCGCCGGTATTGGAGTATACCTGGGTATCCAGCACAATCGCCTTGATGTTCATGCCGGAAGTCAGCATGCGGGAGAGGGCCTGAAAACCGATATCCAGCATGGAACCATCCCCGCCCAGCACCAGCAGTTGATGATCGGTCCTGCCCATCTGATCCCAGCGGGCCCGAATGCCCATGGCCACCGTGGCGGCATTTTCAAACAGCGAATTGACCCAGGGCGCCCGGTACGGATTGTACGGATAGGTGGACCCATACACCGTGTTGCAACCGGTATTGGCCACGATACCATACTTGTTGCCGACCTGGCCATGCACGATGGCCAGCAACTGACGCAAAGCCGAGGTCTCACCACACCCCATGCAGGAACCGGCACCACCCACATACTGGTTGGAGGCACTCCGGAGCATCAAATCCCCTTTCAACTTGGGATTGATATATGCCTCCGGCGTCTCGGGGCTCTGTTTGTAAAATTCCCAGATGGAAAAAAAGGTGGGCAGATTGTCCCGGGTTTTTTTGATCATCGTCAGGGCACGGTGTTCGCCGCAGGCGGTCACACACTCACCACACCCCTTGCACTTGGTGGGGTCGACAAAAATGCCAAACCAGGCCCCCTTGGGAGTATCATCGCGCTCCGCCTCGGGCTTTGCCTCATATTTTTTCTGATAGGTCTTCCAGAACTTGGTCGTCTGCACCACCTGACCCTGCAACACCTCCCGCTCCCCCTCCGGGAAGGCGGCCAGAGTGGTGGACAACCCCTCCTCCGTGATCACCCTGCCCCAGATGGCCGAATCCGGGCAGTTCTGGACACATTCCATGCAGGCGACACAATTCTCGGCCTGGTACTCCGGCAGATCCGGGGCAATGTAGGAAAAATCGCGGTAGGAACCACTCCCCGCCGGTACAATGGAACAGGCCACAAACTCATCGGCAGGCTGATTGGAGCTCGCACCCGAATTATAGGCCTGCATAATCTCCCGCGCCCGCTTGTCATCATACCACTGCGGGGTCGATTCGGAATAAATGATCGCGCGTTGGGTCATGGTGTGTCTCCGCTTGAATTCCTGTCAAATGAAGAAAGCATTTACATCCTTGCCTTTGGCATCCCAGTCCGCCTTGCCCTGAGCGAGTATCGCCGGGTCGGTGGCCGCCATGATGGCCGGCGTGACCTCCATCACCCGCTGATAACCGTGCCGGACCGCCTCCAGGTTGTTCTCAACCACCCGGTCGCCCCGTTTGCCAAAGTATTTGACCAGAGGTTTGCGTACCAGTTCAAAAAGTTGCTCTTCGGTCATCCCGGCCTGCTCCCGGAACGGGGTCACCCGCAAAAACACCCCCAGCAACACCACCCCCTGAAAGCGCTGGATCAGAGAAGAGTCATGCAGACAGGACTCCCGGGCAATCGCCACCGTGTCCACGCCATGGAAACGAATGCCGTTCTCCTTCATGAAATACTGGGCATAGGGCGGCAGGGAGTCCCACAGTTGCTGCGGTCCCGGCTCATCCGTATGCTGGAAAACGATACCGCCGGGCTGCAACCCCACCAGCGGATTGCCCATGTACCAGGTGGTCGGGTCCATCAACGGCACAAAATCCACCTGCTGCAATTCGCAGTGGGTCAAAATCTTGCCGCTGGGAGTCACCGTCAGGTAGGTGTTGGTGGGCAGACCCTTTTTCTCTGAACCGTATTTAGGGGCGGCCTGGACCCGGAAACCAAAAATATCCCCCAGCATGGTGGCAATAATCTTGTTGGTGGTCACCGAACCGTAGCCACCCACGGAGTGGGCCCGCACCGAAAAAGAACCGGACGGACGGACATCCGGCTCGACCTCGGCCGGCAGGGCCGTGGCATGATCGATCCCCAGGGAAAAATAGACCTTGCCCTCGGTGGGACCCTTCAGCATGTTTTTGACCACCGCCACAATATGGCCAGGCGTGGTGTCCCGGGAACCCAGACCCGCCGTACCGGAAAAGACAAAGGGTATCCGATCCATCTGCTCAAAACCCGGCGCACCCATCACCGCCTTGGCCAGCGAAGCCTCCACATCCGTGGTCAGGGGATTGTCCACCATGGTGGGAATGTCACACCGCTCGATCACCGCAACCGCCTTGCACCGCTTGATCATGCTGGCCAGCAGGGCAGCGGGAAAAGGCCGATAACAGGTGACATTCACCACCCCCAATCGGACACCCAACCGGTCCCGCACCGTCTCAATGGCCGAGGCCGCCGTCTCGGCCATCGTTCCCATCGCAATAATGGCATACTCTGCCTCCTCCATCCCCATCGACTCGACCAACTGGTAACGCCGTCCCGTCAGCGTGTAATACTCATCCATGGCACCCTGGATGATGCCCGGCAGCTTGTCATAAAAAAGGCGCTGGGCAATCTTGCCCAGCATGTAGGCTTCCTGGTTTTGCACCACACCAATCTGCAGGGGAAAACGGGTATCAAAAATCGGACGCATCTTTTGGTCCGCATCCCCCAGAAACTGTCGAATCAGCTCGTCTTCGGGAAAATTCAGGTTTTCAATGGTATGGGTGCCCAGAAAACCGTCCTGGACACTCATCATGGGGGTCCGGGCATCCTCCGAGGCACGACGGGCAATGAGACACAAATCGGCCACCGCCTGCACACTGTGGGCAAACAGAATGCCCCAACCGCAATCCGCCACGCCCATGACATCATCATGCCCGGCATGCACATTCAAGGCCTGAGAAGTCAAGGCCCGGGCCCCCACGTTCAAGACCTGAGGCAGGCGTTTGCCGGCAATGGTGTAGAGCACCTCTTTCATCAGAATCAATCCCTGACCCGAGGTAAAGTTGGTCACCCGCCCTCCCGCCAGGGCAAACCCCTCACACGCAGAGGCCGACGAATGCTCGGACTCCAGCTCCAGCCAAGCCAGCGGCGAATCCCAGACATTCCGAAAACCATTGGCAACCGCCACCTGATACAGTTGCCCCATGATGGTGGAAGAGGTAATGGGATAGGCGGCCGCTCCGTCCGTGGCCCGGGTCTCCACGTACGCAACCGCGTCGGAACCATCACCGGTTCCGGGAATGCCCGGATAGGGAAAGGTGTGTTGTTCTGCAGCATTCAAGGTGGCCATGTCACGTACTCTCCCGGATGGTGGGAACAAGATCGAAATCAAACCGAGGTCGATGCAGCCGACAATACAAAATTATGCTGCGCCGCACAATGCCTATTTTATTGCGTCGCACAATTTTTTCTGGTCAAAAACTGCGTCTCCCTGCCAACGCCTGGTACAACGTTGATTCATCCAGATATTCCAGTTCACCCCCCATTGGCATGCCATACGCCAGCCGAGTGACCCGGGTCACCAGCGGTGCGGCCAGTTGCGCCACATAGTGGGCCGTCGCCTCGCCTTCCACCGTCGGATTGGTTGCAATAATCAGCTCCGCGATCCGCCCGGCACGCAACCGGGACTCCAGCGTGGCCAGGTTGAGCTGCTCCGGACCCATGCCGCCCAGGGGATTCAATCGCCCCCCCAATACATGATAATGACCGTTGAACAGCCCCGCCTTTTCCACGGCCAGCAGGTCCATGGACTCCTCGACGACACAGAGCAAGGTACCATCCCGGCGCCCGTCGGTGCAGATCCAGCACAGTGCCGCCTCTGCCAGGTTGTGACACAGGGTGCAATGGCCCACGTTGTCGGACAACGCCTGCAAGGCATGCAGCAACTGTTCCACCGCCGCCCTGTCCTGTCGCAACAGGTGGTGCACCATGCGCTGGGCACTTTTGCGGCCCACACCAGGAAAACGGGCAAACAACCGCACCGCCCGCTCCACCGACGGCAGGCCGACCGTCACCGGCGCAGGCTCCCGCAGACCGCTCGTGGCATGGGGGTGATGCATCAAAAAGGCAGGTTCAGACCAGGAATGTTCAAACCACCGGTCACCTTGCTCAAATTGTGCTGGGTCAAATCCAACAGCTTTTTCTGGGCATCATTGAAAGCGGCGGCAATCAGATCCTCCAGCAACTCAACATCGGCGGGATCAACAATGGAGGGGTCCAGCTTGATCTTTTGCACCGTCTGCTTGCCATTGAGGGTCACTTCCACCATGCCGCCTCCCGACTGGCCGCTGACCTGCGTGGCCGCCAACTCTTCCTGCATTTTGGCCATGCGGCTCTGCATCTCCTGAGCCTGTTTCATGATGTTCCCTAGATTTTTCAATGGGCTCTCCCCGGCAACAGAGTTAACCGGCAACCGTGCCGGCAATTGGTTCAACACGCACAAGCTCTGCCTGGAAACGGGCAAGCAATTGCTGCATCAGCGGATGACTGTGGATCCGCTCCGTCAATTGCGTCTGGTGGTCATGACGCAGACGAACGGCACGTTCTTCCAGCGTATCCTCCCTGGGCGTATTCGAGACCGGCTCTACCGTGATCTCCACCCCCGACAGGCCATGATCGGCCAGAAAGGCACCCAGCAACTGCTTGAACAGGTCAGGCGTGCCGTATACATCGCTTGTCAACCGCAGGTGAATCCGTCTGGGAAGGCCGATGGCATCCGCCTCGAACACAGGACACACCACCAGTCTTTCCAACTTGAGAGCCAACCCGCTCTCCTCACTGGCGACAAAAGAAACCAACTGCTCCCAGGAGGTCAGTGGCCGGACAGCCATCGTCGGCACCGACCGGGACGTCCCGGGCTGCCTCCCGACCGGAACAGCAGGCGCTGCAGGAACCGGTACGGCGGGCACGTCACGGACCACAACAGGCACATCATGGACGACGGGCGGCAGTACAGCCGTCTCAACAGGGTCGGCATGAACCGCCACCGGCGCCCGGGGCGCAACAGAGGCTTGCACCGTTGTGACAGGCCACTCCCTGACGACCACCGGCGCCACGCCGGCCGCGCCAACCGTCTCCTGCTGCACGGGCAACATCTGCCGGGCGACCGGACCGCCCGCAGCAGGCAAATTCCTGCCCGGCAGGCTGGACAGCAATTTTTCCAGACTGGGCACCGGCTTTAGATAGGCCACACGCAGCAACAGCATTTCCAGCGCCTGCAGTGCATCCTCGGCGATACGCAAATCCTGGCTGCCACGCAGCAACACCTGATAGACCATCTGGAGATGCTCCAGGGAGACGTCCGCCACCACGGTGCCCAGCAGACCGGCGGTTGGACCGTCCAGCGGGAGGGAGGTTCCCAGCAATTTGATCTGGGCGGCCCGATGGGTGGCATCCAGCAACTCTCTCACCAGACTGTCCGGTTCCACGCCGTTGTTGTAAAACCCGCCGGCCGCCTGCAACACCTCCGGCCCCCGGCCATGCAGCAGTCCGTCCAGCAGATGCAGAATGCTCTCCGGATCAGTCAACCCCAACAGGTCGGAGACCGCCTCATACCGCACCGCCCCGGCACCGTGAGCGATCACCTGGTCCAGCAGGGAAAGGGCATCCCGCACCGAACCTTCCGCCGACCGCACCACGGCCTCGATGCCGGCCTGCTCGAAAGGTATCGACTCCTGCGTCAGCACAGCCTGCAGGTGGGTCGTCAACAGATCCCGGGAAACACGCTTCAAGTCGTAGCGCTGGCAACGACTGAGGATGGTGGCTGGAATTTTCCGGGGTTCCGTGGTGGCAAAGATGAATTTGACATGGACGGGGGGTTCCTCCAGGGTCTTCAACAGGGCGTTGAAAGACTGGCTGGAGAGCATGTGCACCTCATCGAGGATGTACACCTTGAAACGGGAAACGGCGGGCGAATAGCCCACCATATCCAGCACCTCCCGCATCTGTTCCACCTTGGTGCGGGAGGCCGCGTCAATTTCCAGCACATCCGGATGATTGCCCGCAATGACTTCCCGACAGGAGGTGCATTGACCACAGGGTTCTGCCGAAACGCCCTGCTCGCAATCGAGACACATGGCCAGCAGACGGGCCAGGGTGGTCTTGCCCACCCCCCGGATGCCGGAAAAGAGAAAGGCGTGGGGCACCCGACCCGTCGTCAAGGCATGGGTCAGGGCCCGGGTGACATGCCCCTGCCCCACCAGAGCCTGAAAGGTGCGCGGACGCCAACGACGTGCCAGAACGACGTAGGAGGACATGGGATTAAGGGCGGCTCCGGCCAGGCCATGTACGGCACACGAAAAGCTCCGCTACCGCTGCTACCTTCCGGTCCTGACGGGGTTTACGGGTTTTCGTTGCGTACCACCTGACCATCAACGCCGCCCACTGCATGACAGACAACACGATCATAGTGTAGCGCACTCGATATCGATCTGTTGCGACCGGTCAACCGCCGCAGGGTGTACCGAAACAGGCACCGTGCGACCGGACCACGGCCATCGCAAAGGTGGCGGAGAGAGAGGGATTCGAACCCTCGGTACCCTTTTGGAGTACACACGCTTTCCAGGCGTGCACCTTAAACCGCTCGGTCATCTCTCCCCGGATTGCCCTGTCACAGGGCCAGACTCATGCAAACGGCTCATTTAATCAGATCCGGCGTCTTTGATCAAAGAAAATTCGCAACAGCGCCCCTGCATCGGCGGGTGGAAGAGGTGCGCAGTCGTGATCTGACGGACCAACAAACAGATTTTCCTCATCATTTCCGGTTTGGCCAGCGATCTGCGGCGGTTGATGGTGCACAGCCGGAGTGGGCCAGCCTCCCCCTGTGACGGCCCACGGACTGTTCGCCTCACAGGTCAGACGGGCCACCCGGGCCATGGTCAGGGCCGCCATGCACATCGGACAGGGAGTCAAGGTGACCGCCAGTGCGGTGTCCAGCAGCCGATAGTTGCCCACCCGGGCGGCGGCCAACCGCAAAAGGCGCAGCTCGGCGTGCCCGGACGGGTCTGCCGTCGCGACCACACGGTTGCCGCACTCCCCCAGAAAGCGGCCCGCCGCATCCTGCAGGACCGCTCCCACCGGCACCTCCTGGCGCTGCCCGGCCGCCCCGGCCGCCACCAGGGCCAGCAGCAGCGCACTCCGCTCGTCAGACAAAAAATCCGCCGCCTGCCACATCAACCGCGACCGCACCCCATGCAGCACCCCACATTTTGATAGGTTGCTCGCATCAATCCGTCGGCCCCTCGGCCGGGTCGGTCATGTCATCCTGGGGCTCGGCCACTCCCGCCGGCGAAGAGGCAATCCGCTTGCGCGACGAGGCGGCACCCGCCCCGGCAGCACGACCTTTCTCCGGTACGACACTCTCCGCCACCCCCAGGAAGGTGACATCATACCGGGGATGATCCCAGGCCGTCTGGGCAGAGTCCCGGGTAAAGAACCAACCTTCGTGCAGAGGCTGACCATTGCTATCCTCCAGCACCACCCAGACCGCCGGATTGAAGTAGCCTTCCGGTCCGTGCATGGCCCGCCCTTCCCGGATGATGAGATCGTGGGCATAAGCCGTCGGGTACAACGCCCCGCCCCAGGGCGCCTCGTAACGCTGTCCCACCGGCGTGACCAGCCGGTGAATTTTTAACGTGCGTTTATCCAGCACCATGAAACGCAACGCAACACCCGTCTGCTCGGCAGACATGGCCGCCGTCGGTCGGGCCCGGAGGTTCAAGACATGGGGAGCCAGGGGCAGGCGGTCCCGATCACGTGCATCCAGCGCGAGATAGGCCGACTCCTGTCGTTGCTCCGGCTGACAGGCCACCAACACCAGACACAATGACCCGACTGCGACACGCCCCGCACCAACCGCCAGAGAGCGGAAACCGGACAACACGCTGGGGGCGATGAAAGAAAAAGGAAATCGCAACACGGCCTTGGCTTCTGTTCAATGCATATTCTGCGGGGGTTACGATTCAACGGACCGGATAGACAGCAAGGGCAAGCAAATCGGCCAGGAATGGCGGAGAGAGAGGGATTCGAACCCTCGGTACCCTAACGGATACAACACCTTAGCAGGGTGCCGCCTTCAGCCAGCTCGGCCATCTCTCCCAGGGGCCCAGAATGACAACAAAGTCTCTCCTTGTCAACCCAAACCGACGGCAGCCTCCTTTTTTTCTTGGCAGAGGCAACCGTCAAAAATCATACTTCCCCTTCCCTGAAGACCACCCTCACCCCGCGGACCGCCCAACCAACCCGACCACAGGGGCACGCCACCACCCCACGCATGGCATCAAAAGCCAACAGAATCCTCTTTCCCGTCCCGCCAGTCGCCCGAAATCTCGCCATCCTGGAACTTGGCATCTTTGATGCATATTCTCCAGCACGCCCGACCCGGCGTTCTGAGACCCCTCTCTATACGCAAAAGAACAGTCACTCCAAAAGAACACCCGGGTCGAAGAAATGTGGGGTCGGGCATCTCCTGAAAACCGTTGATCCGGGTCGGTGTCCGGCAAAGTGATCTGGCCGTACACCATTTAAAGATATTAGTTGTTTGTCGTTCGCTGCCCGATGGCCGGGCCGTCTGGCCGGTGCCGGATTGACGATCACATTGTGTCACTTGAAAGGATTGGAGTATCTCATGGAGGCTTTGCCCACACCTGTTCCCCAGAGCATGGAATTTCCCGCACAGATGGGATTTTCCCAGCCTGGCACTCTCGCAGACAACACCCGCATGGCCTATTGGGGCGACCTCCGTCGATATGTTGACTGGGGTGGTTCGGTCCCGTCCGCTTCCAAAACGGTCGCCGCCTACCTGATGGCCCATGCCGGCACCCACAAGTATGCCACCCTGGTCCGTTGGAAAGTCTCCATCGGCAAGGCACATACCAATCAAGGGTTGGACGATCCCACCAAGTCGGATGCCGTCCATGCCGTCCTGACCGGTATTCGCCGCAGCCATGGCAAGGAGCAGCGCAAGGTGGCACCCCTGGTCAAGGAGCAGGTGTTGGCCATTGTGAGCACCATGGGTGATCGCCTCAAGGACAAGCGGGACAGGGCACTGATTTTGTCCGGTTTTGCTGCGGGTTTGCGCCGTTCCGATCTGACTTCGCTGACCGCAGGCGATCTGCGCAATACCCGGGAAGGGATTGAAATTCATCTCCCGGAAGGCAGCGCCGTTCTCCTGCATGCCCGAGGTTCGGTCTGTGCGGTGCGTGCTCTGAAAGAGTGGCTGGCAGCGGCCCAGATCGGGGAGGGTCCCGTCTTCCAGGGTATCAACCGGCATGGCCATCGGTCGGGTTCTCCCCTGACCGGCCACGGCGTGGCCCTCATCGTCAAGGAACGGGTCCAGGCCGTCGGCCTGGACCCGGCCCTGTACAGCGGCTTCAGCCTGCGGGCCGGCCTGGTGGCTTCGGCCGTGGCAGCCGGCATCCCCTTCCGCACGATCAACACGGCCCAGGGACCTGGCATTTTGTAGGTCAACCGCCCGGACAACCTGTTGCCGGGACACATCCTCTTCCCAGTGGCCACCCGGGGGCGCAAGCCCCCGGGGTTCGGCCCGCTCAATAGATCACGTCCTGGTCGCGCCCTTTTCCCACAAACCACAGCAACCCCTGGGCCTGCAGTTGCCGGGCCGCCTGCAGGATGGTCAGTCTGGCGGCCTTCACCCGGTGGGCATGGACAGGACCGATGGTGGCCAGATCGTCCCGCAGATTGTCCGCCGCACGGGGGGAAAGGTTGTCCAATATTTTCTCCACCAACCGCCACTCTGCCCCTTTCAGGGCGACGACCAGCACCGCAGGCTCCACATCCCGCAACAGGTGCTGCATGCCCCGTTCATCCACCAGCAAAAGGTCACTGAACAGCACCATCTCATCCCGCAGTTGACGGGCCAGCTTTTCGTCCCGTTCATCCACAAAGGCCAGTAAACGGTCGATGTGCCCCGCGTCCAGATGAGAGAGAATGGCGGCGGTCTTGCGGATGCTCATGGCATGGTCCACCACAAAAAAGGCCCGTCGACAAAAAACCAACCTTGCGATCCCTGTTTTTACCGGAACAGGCCAGACATTGTCATATTATTGACGAACACCGTTCCCCTGACCGGCCCGGCCCGCCGTCCCGCCCGGATACACCGGGGCGGCATGCCTGTTTGTCACACCACAAAGCGTGGTAGCATGTCCGCATTCCACACTTGTCCAAAGGGAACCGTCATGGTAGCAAACAATCCACCGATCGCCAACACCATCCGGCAATGGTGGCAGGCCTGTGCGGTCTACACCGAAAAAAAAATGATTACCGTCCTGTTGCTGGGCTTTTCCAGCGGACTCCCCCTGGCATTGACCTTCGGCACCCTCTCCCTTTGGCTGGTCGAGGAGGGGATCAGCAAAACCTCGATCGGTCTGTTTGCCTTGACCGGCGTTCCCTATACCTTCAAATTTTTATGGTCCCCCCTGATCGATCAGTTGCCCATTCCCCTGTTGACCGCCCGCCTGGGTCGTCGCCGCAGTTGGGCCCTCCTCACCCAGGTGGCGCTGATGATCTCCCTCTTCGGACTGGGTTTGAGCAAACCCGGCGAAACGCCATTTGTCACGGCGCTGCTGGCGCTCTGTACCGCCTTCTGGTCGGCCAGTCAGGACATCGTCCTTGATGCCTATCGCGTGGAAATATTGGAAGAACGTCAATACGGGGCCGGGGCCGCCATGTCGGTGCTCGGTTATCGGCTGGGCATGCTGGCCTCCGGTGCAATGGCGCTCTACCTGGCCACCTTTTTTGGCTGGCTGGTCACCTATACCCTCATGGCTGCCCTGATGGGCGTGGGCATCGCCACCATTCTGCTCAACCCGGAACCGGTCTCCCGACCGGCCAGCCCCGCGCACACCCAGGTGGGCCCCCTGCCCGCCCTGCTGGCAGGGTGGGCCGGACGGGATGGGCGACTGGGTCGGCTCGTAGCCTGGATTGGCCGGGCCATCATCGCTCCGTTTGCCGATTTCATGGGCCGGGACAGCTGGGGCATCGTCCTGCTGTTCATCCTGTTCTACAAACTGGGGGATACCCTGGCAGGGGTCATGAGCAATCCTTTTTATCTGGAACTGGCCTTCTCGAAGATTGACATTGCCAACATCAGCAAGGTTTTCGGCCTGGGCGCCACCCTGGCGGGCAGCGTCGTGGGCGGGGTGATCGTCAACCGCCTGGGCATCATGCAGTCGCTGCTGTACTGTGGCATCCTGCAAATGCTCTCCAACCTCATGTTTGTCCTGTTGGCCTATACGGGCCACAACCTGGCCGTCCTGACCGGGACCATTGCGGTGGAAAATTTCAGCAGCGGCATGGGCACGGCCGCTTTCGTCGCCTATCTCTCTTCGCTGTGCAATATTGCCTACACCGCTACCCAGTATGCCCTGCTGAGCTCGTTCATGGCCTTCGGCAGAACAGTGCTCGCCTCGTTTGGCGGTTCCATGGCCGACCATATGAGCTGGTCGGCCTTCTTCCTGCTGACCACCCTGGCCGCCGTACCGGGTCTGGTCCTGCTGTGGCTCATGATGCAGCGCTTCACTCCCGCTCTACAACCCGCCACGGAGCAACTCGATGAGCCCCTCACCTGAACCAGGGGTACCCCCGATGCACCCGGTCCGCCGCTATCTGTCCAAAATGCGGGGCGGGGGTCAGGGTGCACCTGCCGCCTCCGCCAGCGAGATCTTCTGGTCCTGGCTGGGGGCTTTCCTGGGAATCGGCTCGGTGGGCTTTCTGGATGCATGCTGTTTTGCGCCAGCCGACCTGGCCTTGCTCATCGGTTCGTTCGGCGCGTCGGCCGTGCTGATCTACGGCGCCCCCCTCTCCCCCCTGGCCCAACCGCGCAATCTGATCGGCGGCCATCTGCTGTCCGCCCTGGTGGGCGTCCTCCTGTACCAATGGCTGGGCGCCATCCCCTGGCTGGCCGCCGCCCTGGCCGTCTCCCTGGCCATTGCCGGCATGCACCTGACCCGTACCCTGCATCCGCCCGGTGGCGCCACGGCACTGATTGCGGTGATCGGTTCCGAGTCGTTGCACAGGCTGGGTCTGCTCTATGTGCTGGTCCCGGTCGGACTGGGCGCCCTCTGTCTGCTGCTGGTGGCACTCCTGGTCAACAATCTGGCACCGTCGCGTCGCTATCCGGTGGCCTGGTGGTAGTGGTATCGGTCCTGGCCTGCCGATAGACGTCAAATCGGGTGTTTTTACTGTAAATGGCCATGGTCGGCGCCTGTCCCCCCAGCAGGGGTGCCAGGCGGGACCGTTTGACCACCACCCGCTGCCGGGCAACCGCCAGTGCCACCGCCAGCAACTCTGCCGCGTCCCCGTCATCCCCCACCAGCAGGCGCAAACGACGGATCTCCTTCCGGGAAAGGGCCGAGCCGTCCCGGTGGGGATACATGGGGTCCAGATAGACCACCTCCGGCCTCTCCCGCCACCCCCGGGCCGCCAGGTCCGCCAACACCTGCCGGGCATCGGCGACCAGCAGGGTCAGTGCAACGGGCCGTCCGCCCGTCTGCCCGGTATGCGCCTGCAAGCGCTGCAACCCATCCTCCAGCAATGCCGCCACTACCGGTACACGCTCCACCATTTGCACCGTGGCCCCCAACGCGGCCAGCACAAAGGCATCCTGCCCCAAACCCGGCGTGGCATCCAGGATGGTCAAGGGCTGCCGGCCACGCAACCCCACGGCCCGGGCCAGGGACTGCCGCATTCCCCCGCCGTGCTGACGGCGAAAACCCCCACGACCCGCCACGAAATCCACATAGACAGGTCCCCCATCCGCCGGGTCGTTACTGCGCAACTCCAGACGATCATCCGTTACCACCAACCACAGCGGCGCGTTGTTGCCCCGGGCCGTCGTCGCCAGTGGCAGCGCCAGACGGGTCGCCAGGGCAGCCGCCTGGGCAATCCGCCCGGACGCTGCGCTCCACACCGCCACCGGCACCACGCCAGAGACGTCATCCATCGATAAAATGATCCTCCCTCTCAAAAAAATGCGGGTCACGGGTTTTGCCAACCCTGGAAAAGGTTCATAATGCGCCATGGGGGAGGAGATCTCAATCGTGCATCATGATCCACCTTGAACGACCGGATGAGCCGTACCATGCAAAAAACCATCGCATTTCAGGGCATGCGCGGGGCCTACAGCGAACAGGCCTGCCGGGAAAAATTGCCCGGTGACCTGTACGTGCCCTGCAAGACCTTCGAGGACCTCTTCCAACAGGTGGAAGACGGCGTCGTGGATCTGGGCATGCTGCCCGTCGAAAACAGTGTGGCCGGTGCGGTCAGCGACAGCTATGACCTGCTGGCCCGCCACCATCTGTTCATCGTCGGGGAACACTACCAACGGGTACGCCACTGCCTGCTGGCCGTTCATGGCAGTCGCCTGGCACAGATCCGTGCCGTCTATTCCCATCCCCAGGCGCTGGCCCAGTGTCATGCCTTCATCAAAAAACATGGCTGGGAAAAATATTCGGTCTACGACACCGCCGGCGCGGCTGCCGACCTGCTGCGCCGGGGCAATCCGGAAGAGGCCGCCCTGGCCTCGGAATTGTGCGCCGAATTGTACCAGCTGGATATACTGGGCAGGGATATCCAGGACAGCCACCTCAACACCACCCGGTTTTTGCTGATTGCCCGGGACAAGGCCCATCCATCCCTGGATCAACCCTGCAAAACCAGCTTGCTGTTTGAGGTGCGCAATATTCCGGCGGCGCTCTACAAGTGTCTGGGCGGTTTTGCCACCAACGGCATCAACCTGACCCGACTGGAATCCCGCCCCCTCCCCGGCCGGCCATGGAGCTACCACTTTTACCTGGACTTCCAGGGCCACCCGGAAGATCCGAACTGCCAACTGGCCATGGAAGAAATCTCCTTCTTTACCGACTCCCTGAAAATTCTGGGCTGCTACCCGGAAGCCTCCAGCCAGATGGAATGAGGTCGCAATGATCGCCTACCCGAATATTGATCCCGTCTTGTTGCAAGTGGGACCCCTGGCCATCCGCTGGTATGGACTGATGTACAGTCTGGCCTTTCTCATCGGCTGGCCGCTGCTGCTGGCCCGTGCCAGACGATTTATGCCGCAACTCTCCCGGGACGATATCGGTGATCTCATCCTCTGGATTTTACTGGGCGTCGTCCTGGGAGGACGAATCGGCTACATACTGTTCTACCAGTTCGACTATTACCGCGACCATCCCGGGGCCATGCTGCGGGTCTGGGAGGGGGGCATGGCCTTCCATGGCGGGTTGCTGGGTGTGTTGACCGTCTGCCTGCTTTTTGCCCGACGGCACCATCTGAATTGCCTGGCCCTGGCCGACCTGGTCGTCCCTGTCACCCCCATCGGCTTTTTTCTGGGACGGATCGGCAATTTCATCAACGGCGAGTTGTGGGGCAGGGCCACCGATCTGCCCTGGGCCATGATCTTTCCGGGAGCCGGTCCCGTCGCCCGCCACCCAAGCCAACTCTACCAGGCGGGACTGGAGGGACTGGCACTGTTGGCCCTGCTCCACTGGCTGGGCCGTTCCGCCCGTCCGCCGGGCTTTCTGCTGGGCTGGTTTCTGACCGGTTACGGGGTATGCCGTTTTGTGGTGGAGTTCGTCCGTGAACCCGATCCCCAACTGGGACTGCTTGCCCTGGACCTGACCATGGGTCAATGGTTGAGCATTCCCATGATGATTGCCGGTCTGGGCCTGTGGCGCTTCTCCCTGCGGCCCCGATGACAGGATACCATCCCCCTCTCCTGGCATTGGTTGCCGCCCTGCCCTGTTCGCCCGGCGTCTATCGCTTTCTGGGAGAACAGGACCGGGTTTTGTACGTCGGCAAGGCCAAAGCATTGAAAAAACGGGTATCATCCTATTTCCAGCAGCGTGCTGCCCAACCGGTGCGCATCCAGGCCATGCTCAATCTGGCCCGCAGCCTGGAGGTGACCGTCACGACGACCGAAAACGAAGCCTTGATCCTGGAGGCCAACCTGATCAAGCGGTTTCACCCACCGTACAACGTCCTGCTCAAGGATGACAAATCCCACCCCTACCTGCACCTCTCCACCCGGCACCCCTATCCCCGTTTGACGCTGCTGCGGGCACCTCCCAGGCGGGAGAACATCGACCCGGCCGGCACCACGCCGGTGCCGACCGATCCTGCAGGGCGCTGGTTCGGCCCTTTTCCTTCGGTCAGTGCCCTGCGGGAGACGGTCAAATGGCTGCAAGGCATGTTCCCCATTCGCCCCTGCGAAGATCGGCAGTTCAGTCAGCGCCAGCGTCCCTGTCTGAATTATCAGATAAAACGGTGCAGCGGTCCCTGCTGTGATCGCATTTCTCCTGAACAATATGCCGCCCTGGTCCGGGATGTCTGCCTGTTCCTGGAAGGCAAATCCACACTACTGCTGGAGCGGCTGAAGCAGGCCATGTGGCAGGCCGCCGACCGGCATGATTTCGAGGCGGCGGCCCAACTGCGGGATCGGATCAAGGCCATCACCCTCATCCAGGATCAGCGCCGGGTCAATCTGGCCCCGGAGACCCATCTGGATGTGGTCAGCATTGCCTGGCACGACACCGAGTGTGCGGTCCAAATCTTTTGCGTACGCCATGGCATCAACTGGGGCAACAGCAGTTTTTTTCCCGAGAACAATGCCGGACTCACTCCGGAAGAGGTGCTGGAAGCCTTTCTGGCCCAGTATTACACTCCCCGGGATGGTCAGACTCCCTCCCCGCCTCCTGTCGAGATTGTGGTCAACCGGGTACTGGGACAGCGACAGTGGCTGGCTGCCGCCCTGAGTGGTCTGCGGGGCAGCCCGGTGCGCCTGCACAAACCCACCGGCGGGGAAAAGCTGCGCCTGCTCAACATGGCCACTCTCAACGCCGAACAGGCCCTGCAACGCCGCGCGCACAACCGGGCCAGCTTTGACCGACTGTTGCAGGAACTCGCCACCCTGCTGGCGTTGCCCATGCCCCTGCAGCGGATCGAGGCCTATGACGTTTCCCATCTGCAGGACACCCATCCGGTCGGCTCCCTGATCGTCTTCGGTCCACACGGCTGGCAGAAGGAGAGTTACCGGCATTTCAATCTCTCGGACCCCGAACTGCTGGACGACACGGCCCGCATGGCCCGCATGCTCTCCCGGCGTCTGGCCCGTCTGTCGTCCGGATCGGCCGGCACCGAACCCGCAGCGCCGCCATGGCCGGATCTGATTCTCCTGGACGGTGGCCGCGGTCAGCTCAATGCCGCCCTGGCAGTGGCCGCGCAATGCGCGGTGCCGGGTTTGCGGTTTTGCGCCATTGCCAAGGGCGAAGAGCGCAACGCGGGACAAGAACGGCTCTTTTTACCCCATTTGCCGGAACCCATTTGCTTGCCAGGCCATTCTCCGGTACTATTCCTGCTGCAGAGAATACGTGACGAGGCACACCGCTTCGCCATCGGCCTGCACCGCACCCAACGCAGCCGTACCCAGTTCCACTCGGAACTGGACTGGATTCCCGGTATCGGCCCGCAAAAAAAACGTCTGCTGCTGAGCCATTTCGGCTCTGTCAAGGCCCTGCGCGAGGCCGGCATGGACGAGCTGTTGACGGTTGCCGGTGTGTCAAAAAAATTGGCACAACAGGTTATTCAATTTTTTCAGGAAGGGTCCTGATACGTACCATGGTTTGGAATCTGCCCAACACCTTGACGGCCACCCGGATCATTCTGATTCCGTTTTTCGTGGGCTTTTCCTACCTGCCCGGGCGGTGGGGACTGCTGCTGTCTGCCCTTTTTTTCAGCCTGGCGGCCATCACCGATTGGGCCGATGGCTATATCGCCCGACGCCGCGGTCTGCTGACCCAGTTTGGCCGTTTTATCGACCCGGTGGCCGACAAACTGCTGGTCATTTCCGCTCTGGTGTTGCTGGTGGCCAACCACCGCGCCCCCTTCATCCTGGTGCTGATCATCCTGGCCCGGGAGATCACTGTCATGGCCCTGCGTGAACGCATGGCCGGCCTGGGCCACCGCGTCCCCGTCTCCGCCACCGGCAAATGGAAAACCGGCTTCCAGATGACCGCCATTATCATGCTGCTGGTGCAGGAAGGATTGTGGGATGTCCCCTTCCAGGTGCCAGGTGAATTTTGCCTTTATGTGTCAACAGGATTGACCCTGATCTCCGGATACCACTATTTTCGGCAGGCTTGGCCAAAATTGCAGACCGGCACCTGAATCGTCGAAAATTTTCGAGAACGGTTGACGCCTGCCGCTTTTTTTTTTAGGATGTGGGTATGTCCTCGGAACGGCGGTCACGCTCGCCGGTAACGCAAGGGGGTGTCGTACCAAAAAATGCGGGCGGGAGTAACTCAGTGGTAGAGTGCAACCTTGCCAAGGTTGACGTCGAGGGTTCGAACCCCTTCTCCCGCTCCACCTTTTTTGTCCGGCCGGGTGGCGAAGTGGCCTAACGCGGAGGTCTGCAAAACCTTTATTTCGTGGGTTCAAATCCCACCCCGGCCTCCACGATCATCCCGGTCAGCGCACGGAGCGCCCTCCGTCGCCCGACGGAAAGCTGCACAGATGGTTTGAGTACCGCGGGAGTAACTCAGTGGTAGAGTGCAACCTTGCCAAGGTTGACGTCGAGGGTTCGAACCCCTTCTCCCGCTCCATTTTCCGGCTTGGTGGAAAATATATTTTACATAAAAAAATCGGCCATCTGTCGCTGGCCGTATTGTTCCGACCCAGACATTGACAAGCGCACCGCCCGGTTGACCGGACGGTGACCACCACCTGATCCCCCCTCGCATGGACAGCAACGGCGGGGATTGCCGTGTGAGTGACCATTCATTTCAAGGAAATCATTATGTTTTACGCGGACGAACGTGTCGTCATTTTTATCGATGGTTCCAATCTGTATGCCGCCATCCGCTCTCTGGGATTCGATTTCGACTACAAAAAGCTGCTGACATTTTTTCAGAACAAGAGTCGCCTGGTGCGGGCCTATTATTATACCGCCCTGGGAGACGACCAGGAATACTCCCCCATCCGACCACTGGTGGACTGGCTGGCCTACAATGGCTATACGGTCATCACCAAGCCCATCAAGGAGTATGTCGATCCGGCCACCGGTGCCAAGCGCACCAAGGGCAACATGGACATCGAGATTGCCATCGGCATGTTGCGCATGGCGCCCTATTATGATCACGCAGTCCTGTTTTCGGGGGACGGGGATTTTCGGAGCGTTGTGGAGGCGGTGCAGGATCTCGGCAAGCACGTCACCGTCATCAGCTCCCTGATGACCCAACCTCCCATGATTGCCGATGAGTTGCGCCGTCAGGCCGACGAGTTCATTGAACTGGACTCGATCAAGAAGGAGTTGATCCGCAGTGCGTCTTGAGGCAGGTTGAGAGGATAAGATGAGCAAAATTGCCTTTCTTTTTCCCGGACAGGGTGCCCAGTCGGTGGGCATGGGCCGGGAGTTGGCAACCTGTGATGCCCGTCTGGCCGACCTGTTTGCCCTGGCTGACCGGGTGGTGGGTTTTCCCCTGACCGAGCTGATGTTCCAGGGACCGGAAGATCGGCTGACCCTGACCGAAAACACCCAGCCTGCCCTGGTGCTCACTGCCCTGGCGGCCTGCCGGTTGCTGACCGAGCGAACCGGTATCCGCCCGGACTATGTGGCAGGACACTCCCTGGGCGAATATGCTGCCGTGGCAGCGGCAGGTGGTGTGTCGGCGGAAGAGGCGCTGCGCCTGGTGCGGTTGCGTGGCCAGGCCATGCAGCAGGCCGTGCCGCCGGGCGTGGGTGGCATGGCGGTATTGTTGAATCTGCCTCCCCAGGAGGTCGTCGACCTCTGCCGTGAAACCGCAGCGGTCACGGGGGAGGTCTGCGTGCCTGCCAATTTCAACACCCCCCAGCAAACGGTCATTTCCGGGCACCTGGGTGCGGTGGAAAAGGCGGTCGCCCTGGCCAGGGCGCGGGGCGCCAAACGGTGCATGATGCTGGCGGTCTCCGCCCCCTTTCACTGTCCGCTCATGCAACCGGCTGCCGATGTGATGGCCGAGGCCCTGCAGCAAACCCCACTGGCCGATCTCGCCATACCCCTGATTGCCAATGTCACCGCCCGCGAGGTCACGGAAGGCGCCGCCATCCGCCGGTTGCTGGTGGAGCAGGTCACCGGCTCCGTGCAATGGGAGGCCTCCATGCGCCGTCTGCTTGCGCTGGGCGTAGACACCTTCATTGAGCTGGGCAGCGGCAAAGTTCTCACAGGCATGATCAAGCGCATCGACGACACCGTGCGGGCCGTCGCGGTCAACGGCCCGGACGATATCGAAAAAATTATCAATCTCCCGCCATCCCAGACTGGACCATCCCCATGAGCCATCCCCCGAAAGAACACCTGACAACCCTGTTGATCCCCGCCGATTCGGAAAAGGAGGGCTGCGCCCCGGAGGGCGAAACCCTGGCCGGGCAGGCAAAGCTGACCGCAGCGGAAGAGTGGCAACTCAACAAGGCCGCCATTGCCCGCTTTGGTCGGAATGGTCACTGGCAGGAGGCATTGGCACTGCTGACCGCCATGTCCAAGAAGCAGCGTTCCCACGAAATGTACAAGGCCCTGGCCCAGCGGGTCTGGGTTGCCTTGAAGAGTGATGCGCCGGTCCCGGAGGTGGTGCTCGCCCTCTATCATCTGCTCAACACCCTGGGACCCCGTCATGAGATAGCCGGTCCCATTGCCGCCCTGGCCCACCTCATGGCCAAGCATCGCACGCCGGACCATCCCGACCAGGCGCTGGCCCAGGCCCAGTCCCAGCAAATGTTTGCCCTGGTGCTGGATGCCGTCGGCATCGTTGGTGATGACGCCTTTGGCAAGTGGGTCACCCATAACCATCTGGATGACCCCAACCATTACATTCCCATCGTCCTGCACGGTCTGGAGATCATGGTGGGTGACGACTGGTGGTTTGACCGGGACGCCCTGCAGCGGGATGGCACGAGCCGCCCGGGCGGCAAGCCCTCCTCCCGGGTCATTCCTGTGGCCGCCCCCCACACGGTGCAATAGTCAACAAAGACATGGCACAAAAAATGCTTTAGTTCTGTCAGGACATATTCATCGACAAGGAGCCTGATATGGAACCATTGCAAATTGTTGCCAACAGGGACGAATACAAAGTTGTTGACCGCGACCAGGGCCAAACGGTTGCCACGGGCATTGCCAGCTTTCGGGGCGCATTGGCGATCTACGAGCGGCTGCTCAGCCTCAAAGAAGCGATCACGCGCTACGCCAAGGAATCGGCGCACCGTCCGTCAATCAGCGGCACCGCAGTCTAGCGCCCGGCCAGCGCACATTGCCGGATGAACGTACTGCGTTCCAGTCTGTTTTTCGTGTTGTTTGTCGCCGGCATTGTCGTGTATGCCACCGTGATCGTGGCGCTCTGGCCTGTCACCTCACTGGCCCAGCGACGCAGGATGGCCTGCTCCTGGGCACAGTACAACCGCCGTCTGCTGGCGGTGGTCTGCGGTCTGCGCGACCGGATCATCGGCCTGGAGCGGTTGCCACCCCCGCCGTTTGTGTTGTTGTGCAAGCACCAGTCCGCCTGGGAGACGGTGACGTTGCACGCCGTCTTCCCGCCGTTTGTGCTGGTCCTGAAAAAAAGCCTGCTGTTCATCCCCTTTTTTGGCTGGGCGCTCAAGGCCACCGGTCAGATTGCCATTCACCGGCACCGGGAGCTGGAGGCGTTGCGTATCCTGCACGCCGAGGGCAAGCGACAGTGTGCGCAGGGCACCTCCATCCTGATCTTCCCGGAGGGCACCCGAATGCCGCCGGGTACAGTGGGCCACTACAATGCCGGCGGTGTGGCGCTGGCCATGGCGGCCGGGGTGCCCATCGTCCCGGTGGCCCACAATGCGGGAGAGTTCTGGGGACGACGCTCCTTCCTGAAAAAGCCCGGCGTGATTCAATTGCGCATTGGCCATCCCATCGACACCCGTGGTCTGGAAAAAAACGCCCGCAAGGCGTTGCTGCAACAGGTACAGGCGGCTGTTGAAACCCTGATGGCAGAGATTCACACCCCCCCGCCCCCGACCTGACCACAGTTGGCCAATCGCGCCAACTCCTCGACCGACAGGGTCTCGCCACGGCGGGCGGGGTCGATGCCCGCCCGGGAGAGCCAGGGTGCGGGGTCGGTCTCCATCACCTTCAGGGCATTCAGCAAGGTTTTTCGCCGTTGTCCGAAGGCCGCCCTCACCACCAACCGGAACCGCTCTGCATCTTCGACCACGGCCAGGGGGGTGGTGCGACGGGTCAGACATATCACGCGGGAATCCACCTGAGGCACCGGGTAAAAGGCCCCGGGCGGCACGTCAAAAAGGGCCTCCACCGTCATCCACAATTGGCTGTGTACCGACAGAATGCCGTACTCCCTGCCGTTGGGTGGGGCGGCAATGCGGGCGGCCACCTCTTTCTGGAACATGAGGACCATCGTCTCGATGGCTTCCCCCTGCTCCAGCAGATGGAACAGCATTGGGGTGCTGATGTGATAGGGCAGGTTGGCCACGATGGTCAGCGGCCCCCCCAACTGCACGGCCCATGCCCGGAAATCGACCTGCAAGGCATCGCCCTGTACCAACTGCAACGACCCCAGACCCTCGGTCCGGGCGCGCAGCAGGGGAATGAGCGCGGCGTCCTGTTCCACCGCCCACAATTGTTTGACACGTGTCAACAATGGCCGGGTCAGAGAACCCAGGCCGGGACCGATCTCGACGCAACACCCCTGCGCCCGGGAGCAGGCAGCCGCCGCGATCCGTTCCGCCACCTTGTCATCCACCAAAAAATTTTGCCCCAGCCCTTTTTTGGGACGCACACCACTCATTTTTAACGTGTGGATCAGTGACATGGTCATACATTGCCCCGCTGGCGGCCCAGCCACACCACCTGTCCCAGCAGCAGCAGCATGGGGGTGGCCACCGGATAGACGCCCCACTCTGCCCCGGCCAGGAGGGCGCCGCCCCCCAGCCAGGAGAGGCCAACCCGCAACAGGGCCCAGCGCCCCAGTTGCTGCTGGGCGGTATGGCGTTGCGGGGTTGGCAGACCGGGCCACCACCAGAGGGGCAGCAGGTGTGCCAGGGCGCCGGCGACCAGGGGGAACAGGAACAGGGCCAGGAAGAGCGGCAGGGCCACCGATCCCTCCCCCCATGTTATACTGAGCAGAGAGAGGACAAAGCCGCCCAGGGCGGCGAGCAGGGAGAGAGCGGCCCCGTTGGCCTGCCACAGCCGGCCAACCTGCCCGGACAGGGGGCGCAGCAGTCGGCCCAGCACCCAGGTCCAGGCACCCAGGCCGAGCCAGCCCAGCCACGACCCCAGGACGGTCCCGGCGGTCATCAACAGGACACCGGCCAGGGCATATTTCAGGTCCTGGTGCAGTCGCGCCCCGGCCTGGGGGTCGGGATAACCGCCCACGGTCGGCAGCAGCACCTGCAAGGTGCCGATGGCGGTCAGACCAACCAGGCCCAGCAGGTTGAGATGGCGATGCAGGGTACGCAGCAATCCCCACTGTTCCGGCCACACCAGGGTGGCCAGGATGGCCGACAGCCCCAACAGCAGGCAGACGAGGGCGGCCTGATACCAGAGCAGGCCGGGATGGGGTGAGCCCAGGGCCCGGGCGGCACGACGACTCATCCACCACAGCAGGGCGGCGGCGACCAGCCAGGCCAGGGGAGCGGCCACACCCACCAGCCAGAAGGGGCCGGCCACCGCCATGCTGCCCAGGCCACCGGCCGCCATGGCCAGCAGGGGCAAGAGGTTGACCCGGCCGGGAACTGCCCCGCTGCGGGTCAGGACCGGGGTGAAATAGCCCATGCTGGCCAGGATCAGGGGCAAGGCACCCACGGCCAGCACCAGATGGACCAGGACGGCCGTCGGCCAGGCAGTGGACCAGCCGACGAAGCACAGGAAGGCCAGCAGGGCCGTGACCGCCAGGGGGGCGGGAGAGGCCGGGCGGGATTTGGGCGGTGGACTCACAGACGAAAAGGATATAGTATCCCGCATCATGAACACTCAGGCAAAAATGGGCGGACATGTCCAGATCGGGACCATCGTGCAGCAGGTGGCCGGCCGTCTGTTGGAGCAACCCCGCAGCAAGGCGCAAAAGTTGTGCTGGCAGTGGTGTCAGGCGGCCGGCGAGCAGATCGCGCTGCATTCGGAGCCGGCCCGGCTGGCCAATGGGGTCCTGACCGTGCGGGTAGACTCACCCGTCTGGCACAGCCAGTTGCATCATCTCAAGGAGGAGTTGCTGGGCAAAATGCAGCAGTTGCTGCCGCCCGGGTCGGTGCGCGACCTGCGTTTCCGGCAGGAGACTTTGCATCTGTTGCCCGACTGGCTCCGCCCCCCGCCCCCGCCGCCGCCCCTGCCCGACCCCTGCCCGGAAGACGTACAGCGCGCCGATGCACTGGTTGCCGCAGTGGACGATCCGGAGGTGCGGGAGGTGTTGCACCGTCTGCTCCTGACCCACATGACCCTGCGCCGTTCCACAGCCGGTGACGATGCGCCTGAGACGACACCCTAGCGTCAAGCAAACCGTTTTGTCAACCCGTCAGGCGGTCCACCCCCTTCACACCCATCCCCCCCTTTTTTGCAAGGGTATGTTTTTTTATAATGTTGATAATTCAACAAAATTATTGTAGAGGTCCGGGGACCATCACGGTCCCCGGCGGGAGTCCAGAGGGCAGAGCCCTCTGGTGGGGCTCGGGGGCAGAACACCCGAATGGAACTTATCGAGTTCGCACGATTTTTTGTGGGGGCTTTGCCCCCACACCCCCACTGGGGGAGATAATCTCCCCCAGGCCCCCATGCAATTTTTTACAAAAAAAATCTACCCTTGTAAGCCATCCCCCTCCCCCCGCAACTGCCCGCAGGCGGCGGCAATGTCGCCACCCCGGCTGTCGCGGATGACCGTCACCAGCCCGGCCTGGCAGATCACCTCCTGAAAACGCAGGATGGTCTCCCGCGGCGAGGGCTCGAAAGGGGCGCCGGGCCAGGAGTTGAACGCGATCAAATTGACCTTGGAGGGAATATCTCCCAGGAATTCGACCAGCTCCCGGGCATCCTGCAGGGTGTCGTTGACCCCTTTCAGCAACACATATTCCCAGGTGATGCAGCGACCATGCTTGAGGGGAAACGACAAAATGGCCTGCCGCAAGGCGTTCAGGTCATGCTTGCGATTGAGGGGAATCAACCGGTCCCGCACCGCATCCCGCACACTGTGCAACGATATGGCCATGTTGATCCCCAAATCCCACCCGACCTGCACCAACCGGGGCACCACCCCGGCAGTCGACAGGGTAATCTTGCGGGTGCCAATCGCCAGACCGGTGCCGTCCAGCAGGATGCGCACCGCCTTGACCACCGCATCATAGTTGTACAGTGGCTCCCCCATCCCCATCAGCACCACATTGGTCACCCTCAAACCCCGTTGCGCCAAGGCCGACCGGGCAAAGGTCACCTGTTCCACCAGCTCGGCCGCCTCCAGATTGCGCAACAAGGGCTGGGTGCCCGTATGGCAAAAGGTGCAGGAGAGGGTGCAACCCACCTGGGAAGAGATGCACAAGGTACCCCGCTCGGCATCGGGAATGTAGACCGTTTCGATCCGGGCCCCGTCCACCAACCCCAGCAACCATTTTTCGGTACCATCCCGGGAGACCTGATGGGCCAACACCTCTGGCATCAAAGGCGGCGACATGGCCAGCAAACGATTGCGCAAGGCGGCCGGCAGATCGGTCATGGCCTCCACATCCCGCGCCAGCTTGACGTACAACCAGGACCAGATCTGCCTGGCACGAAACGGGCGCTCCCCCCACTCCGCCATCAAAGCGTGCAACTCCTCCCGGGTCAAACCGGTCAAACGGGGATCGGTCATCGTCATCCAGTCTTTGTTGTCAAGCTGTTTCACAACCGCCAGACTGCCTCACTACTGGCCCAACCAGGCTGATTTGACAGGCTTTGAAAAACGGCTGCGGGTCCAGGGGGGTCACCCCCCTGGCGGGTCCAGGGCAGCGCCCTGGGACTTTGCCGTTGCTGTTGCCGTTGTCTTTCAAAGGAGCCGCAGCCGCTTTTTGCTGCGGCGTTTTCAACATGCGCCGCAGGCAAGCTGGCGATTCTGGAACGGCTTGTACCTGTCAAATCAGGTTGGTTGCCCCA
>JAMOAX010000146.1:0-7021 GCA_039908555.1 Magnetococcus sp. DMHC-8 | reverse complement strand
CTGATGCCCTTCCAGATCGATGAAAAAGAGATAATCCCAGGCCTTTTTCATGGACGGCCGGGATTCGATGCGGGTCAGGTTCAGGTCGCGCCGGGCAAAGATGCCCAACACCTGGTGCAAAAAGCCGGGCTGGTCACGGAAGGAAAACATCAGACTGGTTTTGTCCTGACCGGAACGGGCCGGCATCTCCCGGCCAATGACCAGAAACCGGTTTTCGTTGTCGGCCCGGTCTTCGATATGCCGGACCAGGGTAAACCATTCATAGGGGGCGGCGGCCAACTCGCAGGCGATGACGGCCGCTCCCGTCTCCTGGCGGGCCTCCCGGACCGCCGCTGCCGTGGAGGCGCACTCCTTGATGGCAAGGTGGGGCAAATGGTTGGTCAGCCAGCCCTGGCATTGGGCGATGACGGCGGGTTGACCGTACACCACCCGCACGGCGGCCAGCTCCTTTTCCCGGGAGAGCAGATGGTGGGTGACCGGCAGATAGATTTCCCCCCAGATGCGCAGCGGTGAATCCACCAGTCGGTCCAGGGTGTGGTTGATCATCCCCTCGGTGGAATTTTCAATGGGCGTGACGCCAAAGTCCGCCCGACGCAGTTCCACCTCGTGGAACACCTCGTCGATGGTGTGGACAGGAAAAACGAACGGGGCGGAACCAAACTGCTTGATGGCCGCCTGGTGGGTGAAGGTGGCCTCCGGTCCCAGGTAGACCACCGCCAGTTTGCGCTCCAGGTTGAGGGAGGCAGAGATGATCTCCCGATAGATGCGATGCAGGGCTGCCACCGGCAACGGTCCCCGATGCCGGGCCTCCAGGCGGCGGTGGATGCTGGCCTCCCGTTCCGGCCGGTAGAAGGAGACATCGCCGTCGCCCCGTTCTTTCAACTCGCCCACCTGCCGCACCCGGTCGGCCCGTTCCATGAGCAGGTCATGGATGGTATCATCAATCCGGTCGATGGCCTGCCGCAATGCTTCCAGGGTCGATGGGGAGTGCGCGTGGTCCGCCGTGCTGGTCATAGGGTGTGCCGGGGGTGAGGGACGGGGGTTGATACAAAAAATCCACCGCGAAACTACCCGATTGACGCAGCAAAGGCAATGGATTTCTCGTCGTGCACCGCTGCGACAGGCAGACAAGGCCCCCCGCAGCCGGCAGCCATCCCGGCCGGCCGGGCCACGGCGTTCGGGGCCATGACCCGGGGTTGCGTTACCCGTCATGGTGGGGAATAATCAGCCCGTGCCCATCATCAATTCTCGACATTCCGGAAAATGGGATCATGAAAAAAACAGTCTTGTGGATACTGATCACCTGTCTCGCAGCGCCCGGCAGCGCCGCAGCCATCGGCGCCATCGCCATCGACGACCTGCAAGGGAGCGGCAAACCGGCCTATGGCTATGCGCTGGGCAGGGATTCCAAAAGAGAGGCCAAGGAGGCCGCGATCGAATATTGCGAAGAGTATGGCGGCACCCATTGCCAATCGGTGGTCTGGTTTGAAACCTGCGGCGCCGTGGCGGTTGCCAAGCGGCGCTACGGCTATGGCTACGGACGGACCAAGGCCATGGCCGTTGCCGACGCCCTGGAAATGTGCGAGCTGAACAGTTGCAAAGTGCTGGTCGCCGAATGTGAATAGTGGACCGACAAACCGGAATTGACGGCTGCAAGCCATTCCGGAATCGCCAGCTTGCCTGCGGCTGCACACTATTCCGGAATCGCCGGCTTGCCTGCGGCGCATGTTGAAAACGCCGCAGCAAAAAGCGGCTGCGGCTTCTTTGAAAAACAACGGCAACAGCAACGGCAAAATCCCAGGGCGCTGCCCTGGACCCGCCAGGGGGGTGACCCCCCTGGACCCGCAGCCATTTTTCAACGCCTGTCAAATCAGCTCATAAAACGGGCCGGTCACGGGTCTTTGCGAAACACCCCGTACACCACCTGATAATTGACTGAAAATCCTTTTTCCTCCTCCAGATGACGCAGCAGGCGGCGCAGCAGGCCGGCGGGTTGGGGCCGGTAGCCGGGGGCGGGCTGCTGGGCACCAATGGCCCGCAGGCCACGCAGGAAGGCCAACGCAGAGGCGTGGTGCAGGATGATCTCCTCTTCCCGCAGGGTGGCCAGGCCGGGTGCAGGCCAGGCCCGTTGCCAGGCGGTGACGGTCGGGTAGGCGGGCAGACCGTTGGCCATGCCCAGGTGGTCACAGGCGGCCCGCCAGGTCTGAAAGGTGGCAGGACCCAGGGTGGCCATGGCCAGACAGCCGCCCGGTCGCAGCCGGTCGTGCCACTGTTGCAAGAGATCCAGCGGTTTGTCAAACCATTGCCACACCATGCTGGCGGCAACCAGGTCAAAACGGTCGGGAAGGACCGCCGGTCGTTCGCCGTCCAGCACGGCATGATACAGGTGGGGCCGGTCGCCCAGGTGGGCGCGGCAGCGCTGTACCATGGGCAGGGCGATATCACTGCACAGGAAGGGCGCGGCCGGCCAGCGCTGCAGCAGGTGTCGGCTCAAAAAGCCGGTGCCGCAGCCCAGTTCCAGCAGGGTGGGACGGGTGAGTGGTGGCAGCAGGCGGGCCAGGGTGTCGGCCACCCGCTGTTGCAGACGGGCCTCCTGCTGATACCGTTCCGCCCGGCCAAAAGAGTGAATAATTCTCTGCTTGCGCATCTGAACCGCGCCCATGTCGGGATATGCAGTATTGCGGGTCCAGGGGGGTCACCCCCCTGGCGGGTCCAGGGCAGAGCCCGGGGACTGTGCTGTCGCTGTTCAAAAAAGCCGAAGCGGTTTTTGCTTCGGCTCTTTCAGCATGCGCCGCAGGCAAGCTGGCGGTATCTGACACGCCAGGGCGGAGTCCTGGGACTTTGCCGTTGCTTTTCAAAAAAGCCGAAGCGGTTTTTGCTTCGGCCTTTTCAGCATGCGCCGCAGGCAGGCTGGCGGCATCTGACACGCCGCCGGACGAAGCGATAATCAGGGTCCGAAGTGTAGTCATCGTCTGGAAAAAGGGCAACGAAAAAACCGGGGCAGTCGGAGTGCATGGCCTGGCAAGACCGTCAGGCAGAGGAGTGGGGGAGGGGGACGCCGCCTTTCCAGGTATGGGCCAGCCAACGGGCACACTCGGTCGGCCTGCTCAACGGCAGCAGGTGACCGCCGTGCGCCAGCCAATGTGTCTGGTGTGGGGCAAAGCAGGCGGCGGTCAGGGCAGGGGGCACGATCCGGTCATCCCGGGCGGCCAGGGCGTGGAGTGGTCCATCCCAGGCCCGCAGGGCGGCGCGGTGGTCCCAGGTGGCAAGCCAGTGCAAGCCGTGCAGCAGAGGGGCGGCGTCCGGCACGGGCTGTTCGGGACAGTGGGGCCAGCCGCTCTGTTGGCAAAAGTCCCGCAGCACGCCGCCGGTGTCGTCCGGCAGGCGTTGCTGCATGCGTGCCAGCAATCGGGGCGCCACGCCGTGGGGAAAATCGGGGGCGCGGGCAAAACGGGCAAAGCCGGCCAGACTCACCAGTCCCACGCAATCCCGGCGCCAGGGGGCCTGTTCCAGATGATGCAACAGCCACAGGAAGCCCAATGAATGACCCACCGCCAGCACCGGTTGCCCGGTGGGAACAGCCAGACGCGGCCGACCAAAAAAACCCAAATCCAGGGCAAGGCAGGGCCAATCCGGCAGGGCCCGGCGCAGGGCGTGCCACAGGCCGGGACCCAATCCCCAGCCATGCACCAGCAGCAGCAATGGGGGTGCGGACGGTGATGCCATCCGGCTTACGACAGCCGGAACAGCGTGCCGATGCCCTGATCGGTAAAGACCTCCAGCAGCAGGGCATGTTCCACCCGGCCATCGATGATGTGGGCGGCGGCAACGCCGCCTTCCAGGGCCCGGCGGCAGATTTCCACCTTGGGAACCATGCCGCCGGAAATGATGCCATCCCGCATCATGCGGGTGGATTGTTCCAGGAAGAGCTGGCTGATCAGGGCGCCCTGACCATCCAGAACCCCGGCCACGTCGGTCAGCAGGATCAATTTTTCCGCCTTCAGGGCCATGGCCACATGGCCGGCCACGGCATCGGCATTGATATTGAAGGTTTCCCCGTGGGCGCCGACCCCCACCGGTGCCACCACCGGAATGATGTCGGACTGCTTGAACAGCTCCAGGAGCCCGGTATCAATGTGCTGCACATCGCCGACCCAGCCCAGATCAATGATTTCAGGCGCCTCTTCCGTTTCGGGACCGGGCCGGATGTGGGTGCGCTTGCGGGCCAGGATGGTGGGGCCATCCTTGCCGGAAACCCCGGCGGCCCGTCCGCCATGCTGGTTGATCAGATTGACGATATCCTTGTTGACCTTGCCGGCCAGTACCATCTCCACCACGTTGACCGTCTCCTGATCGGTGACCCGCTGGCCATCGATGAACTGCGGCACCAGTCCCATCTGTTTCATGGTGCGACCGATTTGCGGTCCACCCCCATGGACCACGACCGGGTTGATGCCCACCTGCCGCAACAGGATGACATCCTGGGCAAAACCCGCCTTCAACGACTCTTCCACCATGGCATTGCCGCCATACTTGATGACGAAGGTCTTGCCTTCAAAGCGGCGCATGTAGGGCAAAGCCTCGATCAGAACACGGGCCTTTTCAATCCTGACGGGCAGACTCATTTTGTTCCTCCTGGACGTTGGGTGATGTTTTCATTAAACTGCCACGCAAGCGCTGCGCCGGTCGAACCGCTGGTGGTCGGTCGCAGCCGTCAAGCCAATCCATCCCATCCAGGTCGGTAGAGCAACATGATCGAAACCCTTCCCCCTGTACCAGGCAGATCAGTCGGACGGCGCCAGGCGTCGCGGTGGTTGTGCGGTCTGGCCTTGCTGATCGCGTGCGGGGTGGACCATCCCGCCTGGGCGGACAACGGTTATGCCGTGGACGACTGCCGTATCCTCATGAGACGCGGACCGGAGACCCAGTACAAAATAGTGCAGATGCTCAAGATTGGCGAGGAACTGGAAATCCTGGAGGATGACAAGGCATCTGGCTGGGCCAGGGTGCGTGCCACCAGCTCCGGACTGGAAGGGTGGGTGTTGCGCCGTCTCATCTCGCCGGAAATGCCGCCGCAGGTACAACTGGACACCATCCGGGAGTCGTTGCGCCGGGCGGAAGAGGAGCGCAACCGCCTGCGCGTCGAGGCGGAAGATTTGCGCAAACGGGTGGGGTCCCAGGAAAAACTGGAGGCCGAATTGACGCGGGTGCGCAAGGTCTCCCAGAACGCCCTGGAGATCGAACGGGAAAACCAGTCCCTCTCCCAGAAGGTCCGCAACCTGGAACAGGAGATGAAACAACTGGCCGATGACAACCGGATTCTGGAACGGCAGTCGGATACCTCTTTTTTCCTGGCCGGTTCGGCGGTGTTGACCATCGGCCTGATCGGCGGTGCCGTGCTGGCCCGGCGGCGGCGTACCTCCTTCGGTTCACTGGAATAGCCGGCAGCACGGGGGAATACGATGCACCTGAAACTGATCGTGGCAGTGCTCCGGCCCCATCTGACCGAACGGGCGATGCAGGCCGCCAGACGGGCCGGCGCCACCGGTGCCACGATTGTGCCGGCCAGGGGGACGGGTCTGTCCGAATCCCGTTCCTTTCTGGGACTCTCCCTGGACAGTCAGCGGGACCTGATCCTGTTTCTGCTGGAGGAGAGTCTGGTGCCGGCCGTGATCCGCGCCATCCATCTGGATGCCGAACTGGACAATCCCGGCACGGGCATGCTCTGGGTGATGGATGTGGAACAGGCCATGGGTCTGAAAGATCAACTGGCCTGTTTCGATACGGAAATACACGAACATTACAACTGATTCCGGTTGATTCACCAGCAGGCGGTTGGTCCGGCATGACAGGCAGCGATCCTCTTTCCGTATTGTTTGCGCCCGGGCGGGTCACCGTGCCGCTGATTCTGGCCCCCATGGCCGGGGTGACCGACTGGCCGTTTCGCCTCCTGGCCCAGCGTTACGGGGCGGACCTGACGGTGTCGGAGATGGTGGCCTCCCAGGCCATGATCCGTCACACGCCGAAAAGCCTGAAAATAGCCGCCTCCCGGGCAGGCGATCCGCCGGCGTCCGGTCTGGTGGCGGTACAGATTGCCGGCGCCGATCCGGCGGTCATGGCGGCGGCGGCGCGCATGAATGTGGAGATGGGTGCCACCCTGATCGACATCAACATGGGCTGTCCGGTCAAAAAGATTGCCAAAAGCCATGCCGGTGCCGCCCTGATGCGGGATGAGCGGTTGGCGGAACGCATCATGGCGGCGGTGGTGGCGGCAGTACCGGTGCCGGTCACGGTCAAGATGCGGCTGGGCTGGGATGACGGGCAACGCAACGCCCTGACCCTGGCCCGTCTGGCCGCAGAGACGGGCATCCGGGCCGTGACGGTGCACGGGCGCACCCGGGCGCAAATGTATACGGGACAGGCCGACTGGCAGGCCATCGGTGCGATCAAGGCAGGGGTCGCCATTCCGGTGATCGGCAACGGCGATGTCACCACGCCGGAGGAGGCCCGGCGCATGCTGGCGGTGGCCGGGGTGGATGGCATCATGATCGGCCGGGGCGCCATTGGCCGGCCCTGGCTGTTTCGGGAAATTGCCCATTATCTGCGCACCGGCGAACATCTGCCCGGTCCGACGGCAGAAGAAAAGGTGCAGGTGATCCTGGACCACTTCGAGCAACTGGTCCATTTCCATGGTCCGGTGATTGGCAACCAGCTGGCGCGCAAGCATCTGGCGTGGCATACCCGGGGCATGGCGGGCGGCGGGCGGTTTCGCGAGCAGTTGAACCATACAGCCGATGTCGCGGCCACCGGTCGCTTGTTGCGCACCTTTCTGGGCGTGCCGTCGTAGTTCGGCAAAAACGACTGCGGGTCCCGGGGGGTCACCCCCCTGGCGGGTCCAGGGCAGCGCCCGGGGACTTTGCCGTTGCTGTTGATTTTCAAAAAAGCCGCAGCCGCTTTTTGCTGCGGCGCTTTATAACATGCGCCGCAGGCAGGCTGCGGATTGCTGTTGATTTTCAAGGAA
>JAMOAX010000145.1:0-7034 GCA_039908555.1 Magnetococcus sp. DMHC-8 | reverse complement strand
CAACGGCAAAATCCCAGGGCTCTGCCCTGGACCCGCCAGGGGAGATAATCTCCCCTGGACCCCATAAAACTTTACCCGCCCAACTGCGAAATCCCGAGACATGTGCGGTTTGGTTGGATAAAACGATGGATCAAGGCCCCCAAACGGGATTGCTGGTCATCGGGTCCGCAAATCCGGCTTGCGTGCCGCCAGGGTGTCATCCAGCCGGCTGCCGCCACCACCCGGCACGGGAATGGCGTGAGGGGCATCCCGCACCCACTGCGGATTGTCCATCGCCTCCTGACGAATGGCCACCATGGCCGCCACAAACCGGTCCAGGGTCTCCCGGGATTCGGTCTCGGTGGGTTCAATTAGCAGACATTCGGGCACCAGCATGGGAAAATAGATGGTGGGCGCATAAAAGCCATAATCCAGCAGACGTTTGGCAAAATCCAGGGCCGTCACGCCCCACTGCTGGGCTTCGGTTTTCAGGGTAATGATAAATTCATGGGTGGCCCGCCGACCGGGAAAGGCGGCCTGGAATCCTGCCTCCACCAACCGGGCCATGAGATAATTGGCGTTCAGGGTGGCATGATCGGCCACCCGCCGCATGCCCGCCGCACCGGTCAGGCGCAGATAGGCGTAGGCACGCAACAGGACGCCCACATTGCCCTGGAAGGCGGACAGCCGCCCGATGGAGTGGGGAAAATCAACCTCGGTCAGCCATCGGTGGCTGCCGTCCGCAGCCCGGCCCACCATGGGCACCGGCAGAAAAGGACGCAACCGTTCCGCCACCCCCACCGGCCCGGCCCCCGGCCCGCCGCCGCCATGGGGCGTGGCAAAGGTTTTATGGACATTGACATGAATGGCATCAAATCCCATGTCTCCGGGCCGAATGCGCCCGGCAATGGCATTGAGATTGGCCCCATCATAATAGAGCAATCCGCCGGCAGCATGCACCCGTTCGGCAATCTGCTGGATGCGCCGCTCAAATACCCCCAGGGTCGACGGGTTGGTGAGCATCAACCCGGCAGTGCGGGGCCCGACCGCCGCCGCCAGGGCCGCCAGATCCACATCACCATTGGCATCGGTGGCAATCTCCCGCACCGTGAAACCGCACACGGCGGCGGTGGCAGGATTGGTGCCATGGGCGGCGTCCGGGATCAACATTTCGGTGCGCTGGTTGTCCCCCCGGGCCCGGTGATAGGCACCGATCATGGCTATACCGGCCAACTCCCCCTGGGCACCCGCCATGGGGGTCAGGGAGACCGCCGCCATGCCGGTCAGATTGGCCAGCATCTCCTGCAGTTCATACAGACAGGCCAGCACCCCTTGCCCCGTCGCCGCCGAAGCCAGCGGATGACGCTGCAAAAAGCCGGGCAACTGGGCCACAGTGTTGCAAATGCGGGGGTTGTACTTCATGGTGCAGGAACCCAGGGGATAAAAATGGGTATCCACCGAAAAATTGCGCTGCGACAGGCGGGTGTAATGCCGTACCACGTCCAGTTCGGAAACCTCCGGCAGCGGTATGGCCTGCTGCCGCACAAACGGACGCAACCGGTCAATCTCGGGGCTCTCCCCGCCGGCGGGCTCCGGGTGATGCTGGCGGTTGTGCCGTTGGGGACGGCTCAAAGCAAACACAAGCGGTTCCATGTTATCGCTCCTCTGCCAGCAAAGTGGCCAGGGTCTCCGCAAACCGCTCCCCATCCTCGGGGGTGCGCAGCTCCGTGGCACACACCAGCACCATGTTTTCCATCGCCGGATGATAGGGGGCCAGCGCCACCCCGCCGTGGATGCCATGCTGTTCCAGGCGGGTCAGCAGCGGGGCCGCCGGACCAGGCCAGCGGAGGACCACCTCGTGAAAAAAAGGTCGGGTAAACAGACGTTCCACACCGGCAATCTGCTGCAACCGCTCGGCCAGGGCGACCGTGTGCCGATGACAGGCCTCGGCAGTGCGTCGCAGACCCGTCGGACCAAGCAGGGCCAGATAAATGGTCGCTGCCACCGTCATGAGCCCCTGGTTGGTGCAAATGTTGGAAGTGGCCCGGGCCCGGCGGATGTGCTGTTCCCGGGCCTGCAAGGTGAGGACAAACCCCTCTTCGCCCTGTCGGTCCCGGGTGCGCCCGGCGATGCGCCCCGGCATTTGCCGCAGCAGGGCCTGTTGGCATCCCATAAAACCAAAATAGGGCCCCCCCGACGACAGGGGGATGCCCAGGGGTTGACCGTCACCGCAGGCAATGTCCGCCCCCGCGCTGCCCCACTGCCCGGGAGGTTGCAGCATGCCCAGGGCGAGAGGATTGACCAGACCGATGACCAACCCGCCCTGCTGGTGGGCCCAGTCGGTCAGGGTGTGCACCTCCTCCAGAATGCCAAAAAAATTGGGCTGGGGAATCACCAGGGCGGCAAAAGAGGCAGCAGCATGCCGGTTCAGGGCAGAAGGCACCGTATGACCATCCCGGGTGCAATAGGGCAGCATCACCAGCTCGATCCCCTGACCGCCGAGCAGGGCACGCAGCACCTGTTGATAATGGGGATGGAGAGTGGCGGGGAGCAACACCCGCCGGGCGCAGTCGGGCCGGGCGCGCACCGCCATGAAGATGGCCTCCGCCAGGGCGGTGGCGCCATCGTACAGAGAGGCGTTGACCACTTCCATGGCCAGCAGACCGGCCATCATGCTCTGGTATTCGTACAGTACCTGGAGGGTTCCCTGACTGGCCTCCGCCTGATAGGGGGTATAGGCCGAGTAGAACTCTCCCCGGGTGGCAATCTCCCAGACCGCCGCCGGAATGTGGTGCTCGTAAGCCCCGGCCCCGGCAAAGCAGAGCAGCGGCCGATCCTGTCCGGCCCGATCCCGCATCAGCCGGGCCAGGGCCATTTCGTTCAACGGTGCCGGAAACGATTGATCCTCCTCACAAAACAGGGTGGATGGCACCTCGGCGAACAGGTCCGCCAGGCTGTCCATGCCCAGGGTGGCCAGCATCGTCTGTACATCGTCCGCAGTATGAGGAATGAAGGGCATGGTTGCCGCCGTGGTTGAGGTGGATGGATCGCCGATCACCGCCATCATACCCTGTCGCCGTGCCAGAGCCAAGCAGGAACGTGTCATGCCCGGTGGCAATCAACCACCCGACCGATGCAAACTGCGCCTTTGTGTGTTGCAAATTCAGTAAACAGTGGCGCAGGTGGCGGGGGGCGCGGCGCCAGCCACCCCCTTCCAGGCGTGACCGAACAGCAGCTCCAGGGTGCAGGGCAGGGTGCCGTCCGCCTGCCGAAACCGTTCTGCATACAGATGCTCCAGGGCGGCGCGGTCGCTTTTGCCCAGCAGTCCGTGCCGGGGGCGGCCCTGCAAATGGTTGCCGGCCCCCATGGCCTGCAGGTGGCGCAACAGCCACAGGGTGTCAGGCACCGGCAGGGAGAGCCGCTCCCGGTCGACCACCGGCAGGACAAAACCGCTGGCCGACAGGAGATCCCCCAGACCGGACAGAGAGGGCAGCGCCGGTTGACGCACCCGGACACGGCCATGCCGTGCCTGATCCAACTGGTCCAGGCAGGCATGCAATTCCCACAGGCTCGCCGCGCCTGCCACGGTGAACAACAGCAGACGATCCGGCGCCAGCACCCGGCGAATTTCCCGCAGCGCCCCCGCCAGATCGCCGCTCCAGTGCAGGGCCATGCTGGAGATGACCAGATCAAACTGTCCCCGGGAAAATGGCAGACGGGGGGCCTCGCCCACCAGATGGCGGGGCCGGGCGCGCCAGGGCCACAGACGCCCCGCCGACCGGACCGGCAACGGCACCAGATCCAGGGCGACCACGGTCGCCCTGGGCCACCGTTTTTGCAACTGGTCGGCCATGAGACCGGTGCGATCTCCCAGTTCCAGGATGCAAGCCGGGGTCAGGCGAATATCATCCAACCGCTCCAGCAACTGTTGTCCCAGTTGCGCCAGTAGACCGTCCGGGTCCCCCATCGTCGGGGCCGCCCGTCGCCAGGCCAACCCAAGACGACCCCTGTCCAACCGGGCAGCGGGATGAAATACCAGCGGGTCTTTGTCAATCACGGCACCTGTCCACCCCATCCGCAAGAGTCTCCTGCTCAATCCCTTCATCATGACAGACGGCCTGCCAGCCTGCCAGTATGAAATTGTCAGCCGCACCCGGATCTTGAGTTGACTGACGGAGACGGTGGGGGTAGACTTCCCCTTTTTGCTGGCATGACATTATCATCCGCGGGGTGACGTGGTGTGACATTGGACCGGGCCCTTCACCACAGGGGGGAACTGAGATAAAAAAATGACCCAAAAAATTCCCATGACGTTGCAGGGAGAGCAAAAACTCAAGGCCGAACTCAAACGGCTCAAAAGTGTGGAGCGGCCACGCATTGTGGAAGCCATTTCGGTGGCCCGCGAGCATGGCGACCTCTCCGAAAACGCCGAATATCACGCCGCCAAGGAACAGCAGGCCTTCAACGAAGGCCGCATCAAGGAGATCGAAACCCGCCTGGCCAACGCAGAGGTGATCGATCCGTCCCAGATCCGTTCCCAAAAGGTGGTGTTCGGGGCCCGGGTGGTGGTGATGGATATGGAAACGGATGCGGAAAGCACCTACCAGATCGTCGGGGTCGATGAGGCCAGCCTGGAACACGGCATGATCTCTTTTACCTCGCCCATGGCCAAGGCCATGATCGGTCGGGAGGTGGGGGATGAGGTGGTGGTGCGGGCCCCGGGGGGCGACCGTCGTTTTGAAATTATCAAAATCAGTTACTGAACGGACCCTGCCCCATGCCCCAGCGTCGTCCGTCCAGCGCCCGCTGGCTGCAGGAACACCGGGATGACCCGTACGTGGCCGCCGCCAGGCGGGAGGGGTATCGCTCCCGTGCTGCATACAAGCTGCTGGAGTTGCAGACTTTTCCCGAAGAACATCGCCGGGCCGGGCTGGCCGGTGGTCCGCTGCTGCGACCGGGCATGACCGTCGTGGACCTGGGGGCCGCCCCCGGCGGTTGGACCCAGGTGGCCACGCAACTGGTGGGGCCGGGTGGACGGGTGGTGGCGGTGGATCTGTTGCCCGTCGCACCCCTGGCCGGTGCAGAGGTGATCACGGGCGATTTCCTGGACGACACGGTGCTGGCCCACATCGGGGCGGCACTGGCCAAACCGGGCAGCACCGGACCGGGCCTGGCCCACGTCATCCTCTCCGACATGGCCCCCAACATGAGCGGCATCGCCAGCGTCGACCAGGCCCGGGGGGAACTGCTGGCGGAAAGTGCCTTCCAGTTTGCGGAAACCACCCTCCAGTCGGGTGGCAGCCTGGTGCTGAAGGTGTTCCAGGGCAGCAGTTTTCACGACGTTGTCGTGCGGGCCCGCCGGTTTTTCGAGCGTGTCAAGCTCGTCAAGCCCCGTGCCAGCCGGGACCGCAGTGCGGAACAGTACCTGCTGGGTCTGGGATTCCGTCGTCCACCGTTCATCCTGACTACCGAGGCATTGTCATGAGGATTATCAAACAGGCTTTGACATTTGACGACGTATTGCTGCTGCCCGCCCGCTCCCGCCTGCTGCCCCGGGATGCCCATCTGGCCACCCGCCTGTCCCGCAACATTCACATGAACATGCCCCTGGTATCGGCCGCCATGGATACCGTCACCGAAGCCCGTACCGCCATCACCATGGCCCAGGAGGGCGGCATCGGCATCATCCACAAAAACATGTCGGTCAAGGAACAGGCCGCCCAGGTGCGGATCGTCAAACGGTTCGTCTCGGGCCTGGTGGCCGATCCGTGGACCATACGGCCCGAAGCACCCCTGCACACCGCCATCGAATTGATGAAAACCCATCATATTTCCGGCATCCCGGTCACGGAGGCCGATGGCCGGTTGCAGGGCATCCTCACCAACCGGGATGTGCGCTTTGCCACCGATCAGCAGCAACCCATCTCCGAACTGATGACCCCCCGGGAAAAACTGGTCACCGTCACCCAGGGTGTGGCCATGGAGGAGGCCAAACGGCTGTTGCACCAGCATCGCATCGAAAAACTGCTGGTGGTGGACGATGATTTTCGCTGCGTGGGACTGATCACGGTCAAGGATATCGAAAAAAGCCAGACCAATCCCTTCGCCTGCAAGGATGCCATCGGTCGTTTGCGGACCGGCGCCGCAGTCGGCGTCGGCAAGGATGGCCAGCGGCGGGTCGCGGCCCTGTTGGAGGCCGAGGTGGATGTGGTGGTGGTGGATACCGCCCATGGCCATTCGGAAAGCGTCCTGGATATGGTGGCCTGGATCAAGCGGGAATATCCGACCTGCGAGGTGATTGCCGGCAATGTGGCGACGGCCGAGGCCACCCGGGATTTGATCGCGGCCGGCGCCGATGGCATCAAGGTGGGCATCGGTCCCGGTTCCATCTGTACCACCCGCATTGTCGCCGGAGTCGGCGTGCCGCAAATCACCGCCATCGTCGACTGCGTCGCCGAGGCGAACAAGGTCAACATACCCATCATTGCCGACGGTGGCATCAAATATTCGGGCGATGTGGCCAAGGCCATCGCTGCCGGGGCTTCGGCAGTCATGATGGGTTCCATGTTTGCCGGGACCGATGAGGCGCCGGGCGAGGTCTTTTTGTTTCAGGGGCGCAGCTACAAGACCTACCGGGGCATGGGTTCCCTGGGGGCCATGGTGCAGGGTTCCAAGGACCGTTATGCCCAGACGGGCATCGAGGTGCACAAACTGGTGCCCGAAGGGGTGGAGGGTCGGGTGCCTTACAAGGGGCCTCTGCAACCGTTGATCCAGCAAATTCTCGGCGGTTTGCGGGCAGCCATGGGCTACACCGGTTGCGCCAACATTCCCACCCTGCGCAGCAAACCCGCGTTCGTGCAGATCACCCATGCCGGGCTGCGGGAGTCCCACGTGCACGACGTGAGCATCACCAAGGAAGCGCCCAATTATCGCCAGGATTGAGGGTGTGAGGAGGCCGGCCTTGATCATCGTGTCGTCCAGGCTCACCTCAGGGAACCGTGCCGGGATTGCGGGTCCAGGGGGGTCACCCCCCTGGCGGGTCCAGGGCAGAGCCC
>JAMOAX010000015.1:0-31013 GCA_039908555.1 Magnetococcus sp. DMHC-8 | reverse complement strand
CATGCTGAAAACGCCGCAGCAAAAAGCGGCTGCGGCTCTTTTGAAAAGCCACAGCAAAATCCCAGGGCTCTGCCCTGGACCCGCCAGGGGGGTGACCCCCCTGGACCCGCAATCCCGGCATGGTGTTCCGGGGATGAACATGGACGAAACGATGATCAAGGCCTTCGGAGACATGGGGTCATCTTGCCTCCCGGGCGCGATGCATTGGCTTGGCCTGTGTTTTGCTTCAGTCTGGCGCAGACGCGGTGGGTGCTTAGCTCAAGGAGGATACCATTATGAAAGCGGGGAAGGTGTTGGTGGCCCAAGGTGGGGGGCCGACGGCTGTGATCAACCAGTCACTGGTGGGGGCGGTGCTGGAGGCCAGAAAGTTTTCCCTGGTGGAGCGGGTGTATGGTGCCCTGCATGGCGTCAAGGGGATTGTCAACGAGGATTTCCTGGACTTGACGCAGGAGACGACCCACAACCTGGAACGGGTGGCAGCCACCCCCGGTTCGGCCCTGGGGTCGACCCGGGACAAGCCCGACGAGGCCTATTGTGCCGAAATTCTCAAGGTGCTCATGGCGCACAATGTGCGCTGCTTTTTCTACATTGGCGGCAACGACAGTTCGGACACGCTGCGTATCGTGCAGGAGTTCGCCCAGAAGCAACACTATGAGTTGATCACGATCCATATCCCCAAAACCATCGACAACGATCTGGTGGTCAATGACCATACGCCGGGCTACCCTTCGGCGGCCCGGTTTGTCATCAGCGCGTTTGCGGGTCTCAACCTGGACAACCGGGCCTTGCCCGGGGTGTATGTCGGGGTGGTCATGGGGCGCAATGCCGGTTTTCTCACGGCGGCCTCGGCCCTGGGACGCAAATGCCGGGACGACGGACCGCATCTGATCTATCTGCCGGAGCGCAATTTTATCGTCGAATCCTTCCTGGCGGATGTCAAACGGGCGTATGACCGTTATGGTCGCTGTGTGGTGGCGGTGTCCGAAGGGATTCACGATGCGACGGGTGCACCCATTTTGACCACCCTGGCCCGGCAGGTTGGCCAGGTGGAGCGGGATGCGCACGGCAACATTCAACTCTCCGGAACGGGTGCCCTGGCCGACCTGTTGACCGATACCATTCGGCAAAAGCTGGGCATCAAACGGGTGCGGGGTGATACCTTCGGTTATGTCCAGCGCTCTTTTCTGGGCGTGGCTTCGGACGTGGACCAGCGCGAGGCGCGCGAGGTGGGGGAAAAAGCGTGCCAGTTTGCCCTGTGGCACGGTGCCAGCGGCTCGGTGACCATTCACCGGGTGGGCAACTATTCGGTGGAATACCGCCTGGACCCGCTGGTGGCGGTGGCGGGCAAGACCAAAATCATGCCCAATGAGTTCATCGCACCGTCCGGTACGGATGTGACCGATGCCTTTCGATTGTACCTGCAGCCGCTGCTGGGGTCGCGGATGCCGGAAACCTTCCGCCTGCGCGCACCGATTGTGCCAAAAGTTTTGAAAAAATGACGAGCCGCGCCAGGATTGCGGGTCCAGGGGGGTCACCCCCCTGGCGGGTCCAGGGCAGCGCCCTGGGATTTTGCTGTTGTTGCTGTTGATTTTCCAAAACAGCCGCAGCCGGTTTTTGCTGCGGCATTCTCAGCATGCGCCGCAGGCAGGCGACCGGGACCGGACACCGGGACCGGACACCCTGCCGGGCGCACGTGTCACTGCTTGTACACGCGCTGAATGGCGTCCCTGATCTCCATACTCTCACGCAAACGCTGCAAGTTGCTGGCAGCCTCTTCCTGGGTCAGGAACGGACCGATGCAGATGCGCATGGCGGGTTTGCCCTTGACGACCATGGCCTGCTGGAAGGCAGGAATGCCCAATGCCTGGATACGCTCGACCATGCCATCGGCCTTTTCCTTGTTTTCAAACAAATGCGTGTAGGTGATGTGGCGTCTGTCATACAGATTCAGAGCCTGTGCAATGGCCTTGCTGGTGGGGTCCCATTGTTGTGCCTGACGCAGTTGACGCAAGGCTTCCTGTCCCTCGGGGGGCGGGTCGCTGTTGGGTGGACGGGGCAGTTTCAGGTAGCGCTCCGCCTCGGCCAGCAGGAGTGCCGCCTGTTCTTTGGACCCGCCTGCTGCACCAGGCCGGGCAACCTCGACCGTGGCCGCACCAGGCTGGGCAACCTCGACCGTGGCCGCACCAGGTTGGGCAACCTCGACCGTATCATTGGCAACCGTCGTGACCTCCTGAACCGGTGCGACCGGTGGGGGGGTGGCGGTCCCACTGTCGGCCACACCGGATGACCGGTCATTGTCCGGCACGGCGGGCTCTTTTGCAGGCAGGTCGGCCTCCTCTGTCACCTTGTTCCGGGTGACGACCTGCGGCGGAGGGGTGGGAATCGGCAGTTCATGTCGACCTGTCGCCACGGATTTGTCAGCCGCCGGCTTGGGCTCGGCGACCGGTTTGGCGTTGACAACCGTCCTGGTCTCGACGACGGGTGGGGTCTCGTCGGCCGGTTTGGCTTCAGTGACCGGCCTGGTCTCCGGGACTGGCCCGGTTTCGGCAATCGGCTTGGTCTCGGGGACCGGCCTGGTTTCGTTCACCATCGGTCTGGTTTCGGGGACCGGTCTGGTTTCGTTCACCATCGGTCTGGTTTCGGGGACCGGTCTGGTTTCGTTCACCATCGGTTTGGTTTCGGGGACCGGTCTGGTTTCGTTCACCATCGATTTGGTTTCGGGGACCGGCCTGGTTTCGTTCACCATCGGTTTGGTTTCGTTCACCATCGGTTTGGTTTCGTTCACCATCGGTTTGGCTTCAGGGGCCGGCCTGCTGTCTGCGACCGGCTTGCTTTCTGGCTGGGAGGGACAGACAAGGCGTTTTTCCTCCCACTCCTTTTTGGCCAGTTCCAATGCCTGGCTGGCGGTTTCCAACTCCTTTCTGGACTGGTTGAGCTTGTCCCGCTCCTGGGCAAGGGCGATGCGTGCTTTATCCAGGCTCTCCTGCTCCTGTTTCAACTTGCGCCATTCTTCATCCAGGCGGGCTGTACCCGTTCCCTCCACATCCTCCTTTTGCGGAGCGGCATGGATGGGCAGAAGGACAACCTTGCCGACCCAATCCTGATCGGTGACATCAATGAATCCTTTTTCCGTTTCGTGGCCGGGTGCAGAGACTGCAATGTGGTAACGGCCCGGTTTCAGGAGCATGTTGGGCTGATACGGCTCTTTCAGGTTCAGGATTTCCACTTTGGCGTGAGTGGGTTCCACGAGCAAGGTGAAATGGTGAGAGGTGGAACCGGATGTTCGTTCGCTGGTCTCAGCAGCGCCCTCTGCCGCCATCAATGGGGTGGGCAGCGGCCACGCAGGGATAAGGAAGAAGACGGCAAGAAGCGTGATCCATTGATTTTTTCTTAGAAAAGTCAACATGCAACACCCCCTTGAGCAGACGCTTCCGCTGGTTGAGCAACAACTACCTCGCCCGATGATACCCGATTTTTTTGCAGGTTGCCATGCCTGTCATCTCATATCCATCGGGAAAAAAGGGCTGTTTTATGGTCAGGAGGGGTGGAGCATGCCAAGGGCAACCCGGGAAGAGGATGACTCTTCCCGGGTTGTGGAATGTCGGACTACAGATTGTATCCCCGTTCGTCGTGCAGGGAGAGATCCAGCCCGACCGTCTCCTGTTCCACGTCCACCCGCAGTGTGGTGAAGAGGGCCACGAATTTGAGCAGAATGAAGGTGACAATGGCACAGTAGATGACGGTGGCGCCGACCCCAATGCTCTGGGCGACGAGTTGTTCCGACAGGGTATTGATGCCGGTGGCAAACCCGGCGCCACCCAGCGCCGTGGCGGAGAAGGGCGCGGTCAGCAGGCCACCCACAATACCTCCCACGCCGTGGACCCCGAAGGCATCCAGGGAGTCGTCATATCCCATGCGCCGCTTGAGGGTGGTGGCGCCCCAAAAACAGGCGAGACCGGCGGCGGCGCCGATGGCCAGGGCTCCCATCGGTCCCACGGTGCCCGAAGCGGGGGTAATGGCCACCAACCCGCCGACGGCACCGGTGACAATGCCCAGGGCGCTGGCCTTGCCATGGATGGCCCACTCCACACTCATCCAGACCAGGGCTGCTGCTGCTGCTGCGATCTGGGTGACGGCCATGGCCATGCCCGCCACACCGTCGGCTGCCGTGGCACTGCCCGCGTTAAAGCCGAACCAGCCCACCCACAACATGCCTGCCCCCACGACGGTAAACGGCAGGTTGTGCGGCGGCATGTGGGTGGTGGGAAATCCCTTGCGCTTGCCCAGTACCAGAGCCACCACCAGTCCGGCGATGCCGGCATTGATGTGGACGACCGTGCCGCCGGCAAAATCCAGCACACCCATGCCGCTCAACCAGCCGTTGCCCCACACCCAATGACACACAGGCAGATAGACAAACGTGAACCACAAGCCCATGAACAGGAGCATGGCGGAAAATTTCATGCGTTCTGCAAAGGCCCCTACCATCAGGGCAGGCGTGATGATGGCAAAGGTCATCTGGAAGACCAGATAGACGGTCTCCGGTATGGTGCCGTTCAGGCTCTTGGGGTGGATGCCGGCGAGAAAAAATTTGTGCGCGCCGCCGATAAAGGCGTTCAACCCGCCACCGTCATCGAATGCCAGACTGTAGCCATACAGGGTCCACAACACGGTGACCAGGGCGGTGACGGCAAAACATTGCATGAGCACGGACAGCACGTTCTTGGCGCGCACCATGCCGGCATAAAACAGGGAAAGCCCGGGAATGGTCATGAACAATACCAGGGCGGTGGCAGTCAGCATCCAGGCGGTATTGCCGGGGTTGAGCTCTTCGACCGTTGTGGCGGCGCCGGCAGGAAGGGAGAACGGCAGCAGGGCAAGGCTTGCCAACCACCACCGTGTGGAAAAATGTTTCATCGGGTGCGCTCCTTGTTGTCTTGATCCATGGCCTGGGTTACAGGGCGGTCGGGCCGATTTCGCCGGTGCGGATACGCATGGCCTGTTCGATCTCCAGCACAAATATTTTGCCATCGCCGATCCGACCGGTATTGCTGGCAGTGCGGATGGCCTCCATGACCTGGGTGACCCGATCCTGATCCACTGCCACTTCAATCTTTACCTTGGGCAGAAAGTCCACCTGATATTCGGCGCCACGATACAGCTCTGTGTGGCCTTTTTGTCGACCGAAACCGCGCACTTCTGATACCGTCAGGCCCGTAATGCCCAGATCGGTCAGTGCCTCGCGGACATCATCCAGCTTGAAGGGTTTGATGATGGCAATGATCCATTTCATTCCTGTTGCTCCTCTTGCTCTGCCGTTGTTCGTGGATGCCGGGTGACTTTGCAGCGGCATGTTGTGCCGTACAAGGCCCTCTGCCTGCAGTAGGGCATCATTTGTGCCATGCTATTAAATTGTTATAATAAAATGGTATTTTTATATCTTGTGGCCGACGTTCTCCGGGCCGGCATGGGATATGATTAAAAAACAGGCAAAGTGGGCGGTATCCCATCAACAGGTGACTGGTTTTTAATCTTTCCCGGTTCGATGGGATAATCTGCAAAATTATTTTTCAAACCGGTTAAAATGGAGTAGATTGGCGCAGACAGGGGTGTTGTCATCCCGTGGGCTGCCCCTGCTCACCCCATACCCAACCCCATGCAAGCGGAAGAGCGGATAATGCACGTCAATCGTACAGGTACTTGTTGGAACTGCGGCGAGTCGCTGGCTGTTGAACAGTTTGGTCGGCAGGATGAGTGCCCGGGTTGTCACCGGGCCACCCGGGTGTGCAAGAACTGTTTTTTGTACGACCCCCTGTGTTACAACTCCTGTCGTGAAATCCAGGCGGAACGGGTAGTTGAGAAGGAAGATGCCAATTTTTGTGACCATTTCAAGGCGGTTCCACCCTCTTCCAATCCGCGCCCGCGGAAACCTGTCGACACCTCACGCCAGGCCGCCGAGGCTTTGTTCAAATCCAAATAATGGTTGACGTCGACCACTCCTGCTTTGCAGATCAGGCAATGGCTGGATGGGCGGGGCTGTCGATCCGGTCTTTCTCTCCGAAGAGGGTTTGAAGATGTCTGCCACCTTCCGGATGCGTCTCTGGCGTTACTTTGTGGCTGCCCTCCTGCCCACCGTATTGATCGTGCCATCGGTCGTGGCCGTGCTGACCCACCTGGGCGATGAGATCGCGGTTTTGCAGGGTGAGTTGCAGGGCGTGGCCCAGATCCAGCAGTTGAATGAGGTGATTGCCACCCTGCAACGGATTCGGGGTCTCAATCAGATGCTCCTGCAGGGGGGCGGGGAAGAGGTGGCTGGCCAGTTGCCGGCGCTGGAGTCGTCGCTGGCGACACGACTGGCCGCCTTGCGTACCGGTCCGGCGCAGGATCTTTTCCGGATCGATGGTGATCTGCAAACCTTGCAGGGCTGGTTGGGTGGCGTCGTGCATCCGGCTGGTCCCCTGCAATCGCCGCAGGTGGTGTTTGAAAAACAGACCCATCTGCTCAATCGGGTGGTGGCACTGCGCCGGGTGGTGCAGATTCGTTCCCGGTTGCTCCTGGATGCCGATTTGAAATCGGCCTTTCTGACCGCCCTGGTGGGCGGCGGGTTGCCGGATCTGGAGGAGGCCATCGGTCGGGCCAGAGGGGTGGGCAGCGGTTTGCTGACCCGCTCGGGTCTCTCCGATGTGGACCGCTTGCAGTTTGAAAACCGCCTGGGTGGCATCCGGACCCACTGGGAAAAGGTGCGCGAAGACCAGTATGCCATCCTTGAGCACCTGCCGTCGTTGCAGGATCTGTTTGCCTGCTTTCAGGATCGTCTCCATTCCAACGTGCAACATTTTCTGGATCACAGTGCCTCCCTGTTGCGGGAACGCCGGACCCATACCGAAGCCGCACACTATTTTGCGTTGGGCACACAAGCCATTCAGAGTTCCCGGGAGTGTGCCGATGGGGTACGCGCGGAGCTGATCCGTACCCTGACCGCCCGGGTGGCCGAGACGGAGCGCAGGCGTCTGGTTGTCTGGATCAGCGCCGGTTTGATCTGGCTGCTGGTCAATACCTTTGTGGTGCTCTCCTATCGTCAGAACAAACAGGCGTTTGAGCGGTTGCGGGCCAGCGAACACAGGCATCAGGCCATTGTCGAGTCGACCGTGGATGGCATTCTGACGATTGATGCCCATGGCATCATCCATTCGGCCAATGCGGCCGTGGAAAATATTTTCGGTTACCGGTCGGGAGAATTGATTGGCTGCAACGTGTGTGTTTTGATGCCGGCTCCCCATCGGGAGGCCCATGACGGCTATCTGCAGGCCTATCTGACCAGCGGGGTCAAACGGGTCATCGGCCATACCCGTGAGGTGGTGGGGGTCTGCAAGGATGGCGGCCGGTTTCCCCTGGAGATTGCCGTGGGGGAGTTCCAGTCAGGTGGACAAACCTTTTTTACCGGCATCCTGCATGACATTACCGAACGGAAAAAGGCCAAGGAGGCCCTGCAGGCGGCTTACAACGAACTGGAACGCCGGGTACAGGAGCGCACACGGGAGCTGCAGGCGGCCAACATCCAGTTGGTTGACAGTCTGGATGCCCAGAGGAAGGCGGAGAGCGGTCTGCGGTTGGCCGCCAAGGTGTTTGCACATGCCAGTGAGGCGATTGTGATCACCGATATTCATGGGACGATTGTCGATGTCAATCAGGCGTATGCGCAGATCACCGGCCATGAACGGGAAGAGGTGTTGGGTGCCAATCCCCGGATTGGCAAGTCCGGGCGGCATGATGCGTCGTTCTACCAGGAAATGTGGACGGCCATTACCACGCAGGGACAATGGTCGGGTGAGGTGTGGGACCGCCGGAAAAACGGTGATGTCTATCCCAAATGGTTGACCATCAATGCCGTCCGGGATGAAACAGGGCAGACAACCCATTTTGTCGGCATCTTCTCGGATATCTCCCACATCAAGATGACGGAGGAGCGCCTGGAGTTGTTGGCGTTCTACGATCCCCTGACCCGTCTACCCAATCGCATGCTGTTCAAGGACCGGGTGCAGCGTGCCATCGAGTGGAACAGTCGCCACCGCAAGCGAGGTGCCGTCTTTTTTATCGATCTGGACCGGTTCAAGCATGTCAACGACACCCTGGGCCATGCCGCCGGGGATCGGTTGCTGGTGGAGGTGGCTGCTCGTCTATTGGCCTGTGTGCGGGCTTCTGACACTGTAGCCCGCCTGGGCGGGGATGAGTTTACCGTCATCCTCACGGACCTGGAGCAAGGGGAGGATGCGGCGGGGATTGCCCACAAGATTATTGCCGCCGTTTCCAGACCGGTGGATCTGGACGGACATCAGGCCAACATCGGCGCCAGCATCGGTATCGCCGTTTTCCCCGATGATGGGGAGACCTATGACCTCATCACCCAGTATGCCGATATGGCCATGTATCATGCCAAAGAGGGGGGACGGGGCATTTACCGCTTTTTCGAGCCGGGCATGAATGCCAAATCGGCCCAACGCGCCATGATGGAGGCCCATTTTCATGTCGGACTGCAGAACAGGGAGTTTTTGCTGCACTATCAACCCAAAGTGGAGTTGCGCTCCGGGCGCATTCTGGGGATGGAGGCGCTGGTGCGTTGGCAGCGGGCTGACGGCCCCCTGATTTCGCCCATGGCGTTCATTCCTTTTGCGGAAGAGAGCGGTCTGATCGTTCCCCTGGGGCAGGAAATTTTGCGCATGGCCTGTGCCTACAACCAACAGATGCTGGCGGGCGGGGTGGCGCTGCGGGTGGCCGTCAATCTGTCCGGTCGCCAATTCCAGGACAGACAACTCCACACGGTCGTCCAGAGCATCCTGGACGAAACAGGACTGCCCCCGGAATATCTGGAGCTGGAAGTCACCGAGAGCATGATGATGAAAGATGAACAGCAGGCCATTGCCACCCTGAAACGGTTGCGGGATATCGGCCTGAGCATTGCCATGGACGATTTTGGCACCGGTTATTCTTCTTTGAGTTACCTTAAGCGGTTTCCCATCAACAGTCTCAAGATTGACCAATCCTTTGTGCGTGAGCTGGTCGTGGATTCCGATGATGCCGCCATCGTGGCGGCGATTGTCTCCATGGCCAAAAGCCTGCGCTTGCGGGTGGTGGCAGAAGGGGTGGAGAATCCGGGCCAACTGGACTTTCTGAAGGCGCTGGATTGTGATGAGGTGCAGGGCTACTGGATCAGTCGCCCGATGGCTGCGCCGGCCTTTGCCGATTTTTTGCCCCGCTGGTCGCCTGCGACATGACGCAGCGCGGTCGCCCGGAAAAGCGGGGCTGTTTTTGACACAGGTTAATTGTGACGGGTGACGGGTATTGCATCTTGGGCAGGGAGATGCAACCATGTGTCCTGGATGCTTTTTTGATCACGGGCGGGGTGTTGGCTGGCGGTGGCAGCGCCAAGGCGGGCATCCCTGTCATCAAGCAGATCGTCAAGTTGTTGTGGGGGGTTGTACCATGAAGAGGCTTCTTGACCGTTGCCTGGCCCTGCTGCTCCTGCTGGTCATGTGGTGCGGGTGGCCATCCCCGGCCCCGGCGCTGGATGCCACGCCCAGTGATATGAATGTTATCATCAATCTGGCGGGCAAACAGCGCATGTTGACCCAGAAGATGGGCAAGGAAATGTTGCTGGTCCTCATGGGGGTCCATGCTGCCGAAAACAGGCACAACCTGGAGGGTACGGCCATCCTGTTTGACCGTACCCTGAAGGGGTTGTTGCAGGGGGATGCCGGTCTGGGATTGGTCAAGGTGGATCACCCCGATATTGTTGCACAACTGCACGGGGTGGCCGAGTGCTGGGTGTTGTTTCAGAGGCATGTCCATGATGTGCTGACCGGCAGGATGGCGCATCGCGCCCTGGACAGAATGGCCGACGATAATCTGGCCCTGCTGGACAGCATGAACAAGGCCGTCGAAATGTATGTGGCGCTGGCCAGAAAAAACCAGGGGGACCCCTTCCAGGTCTCCCTGTTCACGGTCATCAACCTGTCCGGGAGACAGCGCATGCTGACCCAGAAGATGACCAAGGAGTGGTTGCTCATCCTGCATGGCGTTGACCCGGAGGGTCATCGGGCCCGGTTGAAAGAGACAATGGCGCTGTTTGACCGGACCCAGGATGGCTTGCTGGAGGGGAATGCCGAGTTGGGGTTGCCCGGTACCCGGGATGGGGCCATCCGCAACCAGTTGGGCAAGGTCAAGACGCTCTGGTCCCAGTATCGTTCCATTCTGGACGGGGCGGTGACCGGCAGTGGCGGGAGTGAACGGGGGGCGATGGAACAGGTGGTGCGACTCAACCTGCGCCTGCTGGAAGAGGTGAACATGACGGTCAAAATGTATGAATCGACGGCAGGCCGCCGGGCTCACTCCGGGTTCTGGTTGCGGGGGATGGCGTCGGATTCGTGACCATAGGCGGCGACCAGTGGCAGGCAGTCGACGGCCCGTTATGGGCTGATCCATCCGGTCCCGGCTCAGGCGGATCATGGGGTGTGTTCATGTACAAACGTCCGGCGTGAGGTCAAGGCGATGAGTGCGGCATCCATCGGAGCGATTCTGGATTCATTGAGTATGGAGCATGCGGTGATCGTGGACGGCATCTCCCGGGTCAGAACGGCCATCCAGACCCCGAGAACCTGCGCCCGCCCGGAGGTGGCGCAGTTGTGCACCATGCTGAAACAACATTTCTTCCGTGAGGATTTGGAGTTGTACCCCATGCTCATGAGCGCTTTTCGCCGCCTGGAGCAGGCACAAAAACGGGTCCATATATTTGAGGACGCAGAGGAAAAACTGTATCGGGAAAAACTGGGAACAGGGAGGGAAGTCACCAACTACTGGAACAGCGATTATGATGACCGCGATATCAAATCAGAACTGGTCAGTTTTGCCAAGATAACCTTGCAGGTATTCAGCGTACTGGATGCCTGTCTGGACAAAAAATCGGCTTGGTGCGCGGAGCAGGACGCCAGGGTCATGGGTATCACCCACAGTCTGGAGGCCCGCATTGAATACGAGGAGACCGAGTTGTTTCCGAAGGTGCGGCGGCTGTTCTGACGGACGACCACCGACCTGGTCGCCCGTCGGTTGTTCGCCGTCTGCCTGCAGCCCGGCAGCGGGCATTCCCGATCACGCTGAACCAACACAGATGCCGTCTGGCCGTTTGTGGTCGGGCGGCAGGAACGGGCAAAACGATGATCATGGCCGCCAGGCAGGCTGCTCCGGTTTTAAATCCCGTTCCATCAGTTCTTTGACCACTGATCGGGGGTTCCTGTTTTCATACAGGATTTCATAAACAGCCCCGGCAATGGGCATTTCTATGCCTTTTTTTGCCGACAGGTGCCGGACGCTCAGGGCGGTTTTGACGCCCTCGGCCACCTCCCGCGTACTGCTCTGGATGGTCTCCAGCCTTTCGCCCTGGCCCAGGCGCCAACCCACCGTGTAATTGCGTGACAGGGTGGATGTGGCGGTCAGCAGCAGGTCGCCCATGCCGGACAGGCCGGCAAATGTCTCGGCCTGGGCACCCATGGCCACCCCCAGGCGGACGATCTCCACCAGCCCGCGGGTCAGCAATGCCGCCCGGGCACCATTGCCGAACCCCAGGCCGTCGCTGATGCCGGCTGCCAGGGCAACCACGTTTTTCAGGGCACCCCCCAGCTCCACGCCGATCACGTCCATGCTGCCATATGTCCGAAAAAAAGGCGTGTGAAACAGGACCTGCACCCGACGTACCACCTCGGCGTCCTGGCCGGCAATCACCACCGCGGTAGGCAGGTGTTGCAACACCTCCCGCGCAAAAGAGGGACCGGACAGAAAACAGGCCCGCCGCAACCCGTCCGCTCCGAACAGTTCGGCATGCATGTCGGAAATCAGGGTCAGTGTATCGACCTCCACCCCCTTGCTGGCAAACACAAACTGTGTTTCCGGGGCCACGACCTCCACCAGGGAATGCAAAATGCGCCGGGTGAACTGGGTGGGGACCACCATGACCAGCACCCGATGGGTGCGGGCCACCTGCAGCAGATCGGTCTCGGCCTGCAGGGTGTCCGGCAATACAAATTCTGACACATACAGGGGATTGCGCCGGTCACGATTGATCCCGGTCGCCACCTCCGGTTCCAGACACCACAGGGTGACCCTCGGCAGCTTGGAGGCCAGCAACGCGGCCAGGGCCGTACCCCAGGAACCGGCCCCGATGACGGCTACATCGGCTGCAGAGGAGGAAGGCAGGACAGGCATCGCAACACCTCGGTCGGATGAAAGAGGGCAGGAAATGAGTCAGGCAGACAACTCGGCCACGGGCCACCTGGGACGGACGTTCAGGGACCAGTCACTGCATTGCCCCAGGCGCAGGCGCTGCAGACCGGCCAGGGCGATCATGGCCCCGTTGTCTGTGCACAATGACAGGGGGGGAAACAGGAGCTGCACCGTTGCCGCCCTCTTTGTCAGCAGTGTGCGCAACCGCTCGTTGGCACCCACACCGCCGGCCACCAGCAATCGCCGACTGCCCACGGCCCGACAGGCCGCCAGCGCCTTGACCACCAGCACCTCCACCAGGGCCTCCTGGTAGGAGGCCGCCACATCCCGTCGGCCCTGGTGGTCGTGGTCGGGCAGAGGGTGGGCCAGCAGATGGGTGCGCAGGGCCGTCTTCAGTCCGGAAAAAGAAAAATCAAACCGGTCCCGATCCAGCCATGCCCGGGGAAAACGGATGGCACCGGGATCACCCCCCTCTGCCAGGGCGGCGATGGCCGGACCACCGGGATAGGGCAGCCCCAGCATGCGTGCCCCCTTGTCGAAGGCTTCGCCCACCGCATCATCCCGGGTCTGGCCCAGCAGATGGTACCGTCCGAATCGTTCGGCATGCAATAACCAGGTGTGTCCTCCGGAGACCAGCAACGCCACAAACGGAAAGTCGCAGTCCGGCGGCGCCTCTCCTGCCGTTCGCAAGAAGGGGCTCATCAGGTGTCCTTCCATGTGGTGGATGCCGATCAGCGGTTTTGCCAGCGCCAGGGCCATTCCCTTGGCCACGGTCAACCCGACCAGCAGCCCGCCGATCAGACCGGGACCTGCCGTGACTGCCACGCCGTCCAACTGGCGGGCCGCCATGCCGGCGCGTTGTAACGCCTCGGTTACCACCGGAAAGAGGTGGCGGATGTGGGCACGACTGGCCAGTTCCGGCACAACCCCACCGTATGCGGCATGGAGCGCCACCTGTCCTTGCACCACGTTGGCACAGACCACCCCGTCGGCCACCACGGCAGCCGATGTCTCGTCGCAGCTGGTTTCAATGCCCAGGATGTTCATGGGGAGTGGCGCGGCAGTCGGCCGATCCGGGTGGTTGCCGTCACGGTATGCCCGGGTTGCCGGACTCGGCGGGCGGGGTGTGCAAGACACGTTTGACCACGTCCAGCAGTGCCTGGCGGACGAACGGCTTGGCCAGGGATTCAAAAGCACCTGTCTTGCGTGCAACCTGCAGGGATGTCTCGGCAGTCAGCATCATGCCGCCGCCGGAGAGGGCGATGATCCGGGTGTCCGGGGCTGTGGTCAGCAACTCCCGGATGACTGCCAGCCCGTCCGTGCCGGGCATCAGGATATCGGTGATGACCACATCGACGGCATGGGTGCGAAACATGTGCAGACCCTCCTCCCCACCTCCGGCGTGTATAACACGATAGCCCGCATGCTGCAATATGGTCTTGACCAGTTGGCAATTGGTGGGATCATCGTCGATCACCAGCACGGTGGTCACGGGTGTGCTCCACTTTTTTCGACTCGGGCGGACAGGACATAGCCCAAACCGCGGACTGTCTTGATCAGTTCAGGGGTTTTGGGATCTTCCCGCAGGCGTTTGCGCAGACGGCTGACCTGCATGTCGATCGTGCGATCATAGGTTTCGCCCTCCTTGTTGTACGAATAGTCCAGCAATTGCTCTCGCGAGAGCACCTGGTTGGGACAATCCAGGAAGATGCGCAACAGGGCAAACTCGCTGCCACTCAGAAATACCTTTTCCGACTGGGGGGAGTAGAGCTGCCGGGTGGGGGCATCCAGGGTCCAGCCGGCAAAATGGTAGACAACATCCTCTTCGCCTTTGCCGGGCAGGTCGGACGACGGGTGCGGACGGGTGCGGCGCAGGACGCTACGCACCCGGGCCAGCAACTCACGCGGGTGAAAGGGCTTGGGCAGGTAATCGTCGGCCCCCATTTCCAGGCCGATGATGCGATCCACCTCCTCGCCACGGGAACTCAGAATGATGATGGGTACGCTGGAGGAGGCACGCAGAGTGCGGCACAGCACCAGCCCATCCTCATCCGGAAGCATCAGGTCCAGCACGATCAGATCCACGGTGCCATGGTGGAGAACGGCCCATAATCCCTTGCCATCTGTGGCCGCGCTGACCTTCAGGCCATTTTTCTCAAAAAAACGCCTGACCAGATCGATAATGTCGGGGTCATCATCAACGATCAGGATATGATCAACGGGAGGCATGGCCATTTCCATCCTGTAAAGAGGTTTGATGCGCTGTGCCGCTCATGCATAGACAATGTCGAGCCGGTCCAGGTAGGCCGTCAGTTCTGCCACGCAGGCCGCCAGTTCCGCCTGGGATGTCTCCCTGGCGGCCTGTTCCATCCGGGCGCCAATGCTGCTGATATCAGCGAACCCGTAGCCGGCCCCGGACCCTTTCATGCGGTGGCCCAACACCCGTGCGGCGTCAAACTCGCCGCGTTCCAGCATGTCGGTGATCAGTACCACGTCCTTGCGGCGGTTTTCCAGGTAGGTTGGAACAATACCGGCCAAATCGCGGTCCACCTGCACGACCAGTCGGGCCGTATTCACCTCATCACTCATCCACGTCCTCCCGCAGGCGAATGGCAACGGGCCGTTGCCGTACTGGCATCGCCGCAACGCCACCGATACTGTGACACACCGGCGCATCATAATACAGTTTGTGGTAAGCGAAAACCTTTTCAGTGATGACCGGGGGCCCTCATGTCACAATTTTTGCGAAAAACGGGACAACTGCCCTTGCCTCTCCAGGAAAAATCCCCCATTGTCCGAACTGTCCCGGTCGCAGCCGTCACCGTTGCCGGCGGGGAGAACCGGCGGCCATTTGAATATCCACAAAAGGGATGATGCACGCCATGCGAATCCGAATCCATTGGTTATGCTGGGTGGTCCTGTTATTGCCAACCGGCTTGTTTGCGGCAGAGTCGGTCGATCTCCAGCCCATGGCGGCCCCCGTGAAGCGTCTGCAAGCTTTTTTGAACAAAATCAAGAGTCTGGAGGCCGATTTTGTTCAGAGGATCGACAATCCGGAAGCGGGTGTTCCGGCAGAGAGCACCGGCCATATCGCCACTGCCAAACCGGGTCGGTTTCGTTGGGATTATCACACTCCGACCGCGCAGGTCATCGTTTCTGATGGTCAGACCATCTGGTTTTATGAACCGGACCTGGCGCAGGTGACGGTCAGCAAGGCGGCACGACTCGACAATACGCCTGCCGTGCTGCTGTCCTCCCAGGTGGCCCTGCCGACGCTCTTTACCTGGGAGATTGCGGAAGATGCCCAGTTGCGCCTGCCTGCGGTGCGGTTGCTGCCGCGGAAAAGCGGGACCATCAAGGAGCTTGTCCTGGTCTTGCATCCCGAACGGGATGAATTGCTGAAGCTGACCACCCATGACTCCCTGGGACACGTCTCCCATTTCACGTTTGCGGCCACGCGCATCAACCCGGTCATTGGCGGGGACCGTTTCCGGTTTGAAATTCCTCCCAAAGTGGATATTATTGAAGACAAGACTCACCCATCCGACCCGCCCTGACCGGGAACCGTTACTGGACGTTCATCGCAAGGAGCTACCCATGCCCTCTTTTGACATCGTTTCCGAGACCGATCTGCAGGAAGTGGACAATGCCGTCAATCAGGTGACCAAAGAGATCGGCACCCGTTATGATTTCAAGGGCTCAAAAAGCCGACTGGTGCGCAAGGATGCAGAGCTCACCCTGCATGCCGATGACGATTACAAGCGGGAGCAGGTGATCGACATCCTGAAAGAAAAGCTGGTCCGTCGCAAGGTGGATATACGGGTTCTGGAGTTCGGGACGGTGGAACCGGCCTCTGGCGGGATGGTGCGTCAGGTGGTGACGGTTCGCCAGGGGATCGACGCGGACCTGGCGCGGAGTCTGGTCAAGCTGATCAAGGACGCCAAGTTCAAGGTGCAGACCGCCATCCAGGGCACGGAATTGCGGGTGACCGGCAAGAAGCGGGACGATTTGCAGGAGGTGATCGCCTTCATCAAGGCGGACCAGTCGGTGGAGATGCCGCTGCAATTTACCAATTTTCGGGAATAGTCGGCATGACGGCAGATCGGCAGGGGTGGCGCGTGGGGGTTGTCTCGCTGGGCTGTCCCAAAAACCTGGTGGATACCGAGCAACTGCTGGGGCGTTTCGTGCAGGAGGGTTACACCTTGACCGCCCATCCCGAGGAGGCCGACCTGCTGGTGGTCAACACCTGTGGCTTCAAGGCCGATGCCGAAGCGGAGTCGCGGGAGGCCATTCAGGCCATGGCTGCTCTCAAGGCCGGTCAACCGGGCAAGCGATTGGTGGTCACTGGTTGCCTGTCGCAACGTTACGGGGTGGAGCTGGCCCGGGAGATTCCCGGGATTGATGTGCTGGTCGGTTCGGCCCAGTATGACCGGCTGATCCCGTTGATCGAAGCCAACCGGACGACGGGGGAGGCGGCACTGGTCGTCGAGCCGGTGGGACGAGCGGTACCGGAACCGATTGAGGCTGCCCGTGTCCTGACCACGCCTGCCCACACGGCCTATGTCAAGATTGCCGAGGGATGCAACAATCCGTGCACCTTTTGCATTATTCCCCAATTGCGCGGCCGGTTTCGCTCCCGGAGCATGGAGGAGATCGAGGCGGAGGTGGTGCAACTCAGCCGGCAGGGGGTGGTGGAGATCAATCTGGTCTCCCAGGATACCACCCTTTACGGTCGGGATCTGTCGCCCCGGGTGACGCTGGCCGACCTGTTGCGCCGCCTGGCCCGGGTGGAAGGGATTGCCTGGTTGCGGGCCCTGTATCTGTATCCGACCCTGATCACCCCGGAGCTGCTGGCGGTCATGGCCAGCGAACCGAAGGTGCTGCCGTACCTCGATGTGCCGTTGCAGCACAGCCATTCGGCGGTCCTGGCCCGGATGCAGCGCGCCGAACGGGCCGGGGGGATTCGGCGCCTGTTGCGGCGGATTCGCCAGCAGTTGCCGCAGGCCACCCTGCGCACCACTTTTATCGTCGGTTTTCCGGGGGAGACCAAGAAGGCTTTTCGCCATTTGTGCCGGCTGGTCGGGCAGGGCTGGTTTGACCATGTGGGGGTGTTCACCTATTCTGACGAGCCGGGCACGGCGGCTGTTCATCTGCCGGACAAGGTGCCGCCCAGGACGGCGCAGCGGCGGCAAAAGGCCCTGATGTTGTTGCAGCAGCGTGTCAGCCGGCAAAAATTGCGCAGTCGGGTGGGAGAGACCCTGCCGGTGCTGGTGGATGGCGTGGCACCGGAACATGCGGATCTGCGGTTGGGGCGCAGCATGGGACAGGCTCCAGAGGTGGATGGTCTGGTATACATCAACGCCGGCCAGCCCAGGCCGGGCACCATTGTACCGGTCACCATCACGGCCAGTCATGAATACGATCTGGTGGGATATTGTGCACCAGCCCGCTAGTGGGGCAACCAGGCTGATTTGGCGGGTACAAGCCGTGCCAGAATCGCCAGCCTGCCTGCGGCGCATGTTGAAAACACCGCAGCAAACAGCGGCTGCGGCTCTCTTGAAAAACAATGGCAACAGCAACGGCAAAGTCCCAGGGCGCTGCCCTGGACCCGCCAGGGGGGTGACCCCCCTGGACCCGCAGCCATTTTTCACAGACTGTCAAATCAGCCTGGTTGTCTCACCAGGGTAGTCGGGCGGCCGGGAAAGTCGATGGAGTCAACACACCAGCAGGAGGCTTGGGGGGTTGTCATGCATGCCAGCAGGGTGATCAACACGGATACCGCGCAGGCTGATTCGCTGGCGTTGTGCCAGGCCGCCGCCGAGCGGGGCAATGCCGACAGTCAGTTGCAACTGGGCGTCATGTACCAGGAGGGCCGAGGGGTGCCCCGGGATGACCGGGAGGCGGTCAAGTGGTATCAGCGGGCGGCCGAGCAGGGAGTGGCCGATGCCCAGTACAATCTGGGGTTGATGTTCTATCAGGGCCGGGGGGTGCCCCGGGACCATCAGGCCGCCGCGCGGTGGCTGCGGCAGTCTGCAGAACAGGGACATGTCGGTGGCCAGTACAACCTGGGGGTGCTGTGTGCGGAGGGGGAGGGAGTGCCGCAGGATTTTCGTGAGTCGGCACGGTGGTTCCGGCAGGCTGCCGAGGCGGGTGATGCGGGGGCTCAGCACTATCTGGGTTTGTTGTATGCCGACGGCCAGGGGGTGCCGCAGGATCTTGAGGCATCGGTGGCATGGTATCGCCGGGCCGCCGGGCAGGGGGATGCCCTGGCGCAGTTCAGCCTGGGAACGATGTATCTGACTGGCCAGGGGGTGGCACCGGATGCCGGGGCGGCAGCCGACTGGTATCGCCGGGCGGCGGAACAGGGGGATGGTCTGGCTCAGGATGCCCTGGCGGAATTGTACGCGGTGGGCCAGGGTGTACCCCAGGATGATGCGGAGGCGGCCAGGTGGTATCGCCTGGCGGCCGGGCAGGGAGTGGCCAATGCCCAGTATCACCTGGGCTTGTGCTGCCTGCGGGGCAGAGGTGTTGGCCAGGATGTGGTTGAGGCGGCTCTCTGGTATCGCCGGGCGGCGGAGCAGGGAGATGCCCGGGCCCAGAACGGCCTGGGTTTGCTGTGCGGGATGGGCTTGGGTGTGCCCCGAAGCCATGAGGAAGCGGCGCACTGGTATCGCCTGGCCGCCGACCAGGGGGACGCCGACGGTCAGAACAATCTGGGCACGCTCTATAACGGGGGCGAAGGAGTCGTGCAGAGTCATGAAGAGGCGGTCCGGTGGTTTCGGCGGGCGGCCGACCAGGGGCATGCCGATGGCCAGTACAACCTGGGCCTGATGCATGCCGAGGGCCGGGGTGCGTCGCAGAATCATGAGTCTGCGGCGTACTGGTATCGATTGGCCGCGCTCCAGGGGCATGCGGCCGCCCAGTCCAACCTGGGTGTGCTGTGCCATCAGGGGGAGGGAGTGCCTCGGGATGACCAGGAGGCGCTGCGCTGGCTGCGGGCCGCAGCCGACCAGGGAGATGCCGGAGGCCAGTACAATCTCGGCCTGCTGTATGTTGGCGGTCATGGCGTCTCCCGGGATAATCAGGAGGCGGCACGCTGGTTGCGCCGGGCGGCGGAACAGGGTCATCCCGGTGCCCAGTCCAATCTGGGCGCCCTGTATTGCCAGGGGGCGGGGGTGTCCCGGGATCATCAGGAAGCGGTGGCCTGGTATCGTCGGGCGGCGGAACAGGGCCACGCTGCTGGTCAGTACAATCTGGGCTTGATGTATGCCCGGGGTGAAGGGGTGCCTCAGGACCTCGTGCAGGCCCGTGTGTGGGCCGACCAAGCCGTGGCTCAGGGCAATACGGAGGCCGTCCGTCTGCAAGCCATTCTCCACACCATGCTCCCTCTGACCACAAGCCAATGAACACCCGCCAGGTTGCCTGCGGCGTTTGCGGGCCAGCAGGTCGATAATTTCCTGGCGCCTGTTGAAAGTGGTAAACTCCCCCTGGATGAAGACACCGGTCAGGCCACCCACTGCAGAAGAAAATGTGGGAGTGTCTGATATCCCGAAGGCCCTCGTCCCGCTGTTGCCGAACTGATATCCAGGAGCTCAAATGGGCCATCGACAACAGCTCGAAGCATGGATAACAGACCAGGAAACCAACAGATGCCCTTGACCCTGTCCCAACTGGAGCGCCATCTCTTCGGGGCTGCCGACATTCTGCGTGGCAAGATGGACCCCTCCGAGTTCAAGGAGTACATCTTTGGGATGCTGTTTCTCAAACGCTGCTCCGATGTGTTCGACCTGCGCCGCGAGGAGGTCATCCGGTTGGAAATGGGTGCGGGAAAGAACGAAACAGCCGCCCGCCTCTCCTCCGAAACCGTCCGGTGGTACAAGGTGGAGGGCTCTTTCTGGGTGCCACCCCACTCCCGTTATGACTTCCTGCTCAACGAGGCCCACCATAACGTTGGCGACCACCTGAACAAGGCACTGGGTGGCATAGAAACCACCAACGTCAGCCTCTGCGAGGTGCTGCAACATATCGATTTCACCCGCAAGGTTGGTCAGAGCAAGATTCCCGACATCAAACTGCGGCAGCTGATCACCCATTTCGGGTTGTACCGCCTGCGCAACGAGGATTTTGAGTTTCCCGACCTGCTCGGTGCCGCCTATGAATATCTCATCGGCGAGTTTGCCGACTCTGCGGGCAAGAAAGGGGGCGAGTTTTATACGCCGCGCTCGGTGGTGCGGATGATGGTGAGATTGCTCAAGCCTTCACTGGCACACGATATTTATGACCCCTGCTGCGGCTCCGGCGGCATGTTGATCGCCGCCAGGGAGTATATCGATGAACATGGCGAAGACGGGCGCAAGGCCAACCTGTTCGGGCAGGAGTTCAACGGCACCGTCTGGTCCATCGCCAAGATGAACATGCTGCTGCATGGCATCAACACCGCCGACCTGCAAAACGAGGACACCCTGGAAAACCCGCAGCACGTCGAGGGGGGTGAATTGCGGCATTTTGACCGGGTACTCACCAATCCCCCCTTTTCCATCAACTGGGGCAACACCGAGCAGGGCCCCGATGGCACACCCGCCTGGCAACCCAAATTTGCTGAACGTTTTTCTTATGGTCAGGTACCTCTGGGGGCCAAGAAGGCCGACATGATGTTTTTGCAGCACATGCTGGCCGTCACCCGGGATGGCGGGATGGTGGCCACGGTCATGCCCCACGGGGTGTTGTTCCGGGGTGGCGAGGAGCGCGCCATTCGCGCCGGCATTATCGATGACGATCTGCTGGAAGCGGTGATCGGGGTGGCTCCCAACCTGTTCTATGGCACTGGCATCCCCGCCTGTATTTTGGTACTGCGTCAGCGGGTGCAGAACGGTGCCAATCGGGTCAGCGGCAAGCCGGTCAACCGCCGGGGCAAGGTGTTGTTCATCAATGCCGACCGGGAATATTTTGAGGGACGCGCCCAGAACCATCTGCTGCCCGAACATATCGAAAAGATTGTCACCATCTTCGACGAATTCCGTGCCATCGCCGGTTTTTCGGCCGTTGTGGAGAATGCCGTGCTCCAGGCCAACGACTACAACTTGAACATTCGCCGCTATGCCGACAATGCGCCCCCGCCCGAACCCCACGATGTGCGCGCCCATCTGGTGGGCGGCATTCCCAAGGCCGAGGTGGCCGACAAGGCGGATTTGTTCAAGGCACAGGGTCTCGATCCCCTGGATCTGCTGACCGAACGCGACGCCAAATATTACGATTTCCGGCCCGAATTGCAGACCCGACAGGCCATCAAGCCCGCCGTCGAGGAGAACGCCGGGCTGTTGGCCAAAGAGAAGACGATTCGTGATACCTTCAATCACTGGTGGGAGAGCCACAGCCAATCAGTCGTTGCCCTGGCAGGACAAAATGAAAATGCCGCCAACCTGATGGCACTGCGCGCTGAACTGCTGAGCAACTTCAGCCAGTCGATTGAAGAGATCGGCTTGTTGGATACCTTCCAGGTGCGGGGCATCGTCGCCGGTTTCTGGTATCAGAGCAAATATGAATTTCTCACCCTGGTGGCGCGGGGGGCCAGGGGCGTGGTTGATGCCTGGCGCACCAGCATTATCACTGCGCTGGAAGACAAGGCCAATCGGGACAACCCGCTGGAGCACAAACTGGTTCAGTTTTTTATGGGTGGTTTTATCGAGGAGATCAACACATTGGAGGCAGAGGTGGCCGAAATGGAGAGGCGCATCAAAGCCGCCAGCCCGGCCAGGGATGAAGAGGGTGATGGAGAGGCGGAAGGGACCACCGACGATGCAGGGAAAGCGGTTGATGAAACCCAACTCAAAGCGTGGAAAAAAGAACTGACCACCGCCAAAAAACGGCTCAAGGCCAAGAAGGATGGCCTTGCCGCCCGTCTCAACAAGGCAGTCGACAACCTGACGGAAAAAGAGGCCGCCGCGTTGCTGCTGACCGTCTTGCACAATGACATGCGGACCATCCTGGAGAAGTACATCAGTGCCCAACGCAAGCAGATCGTCGCCGCTTTTGAGAATTGGTGGGACAAGTACCGGGTGACACTGACTGAGATTGAGGAGAAGCGGGATGCGGCGGCAGATGCGTTGCGGGGGTTTCTGAGGAGGTTGGGGTATGTCTGAATCAGCAAACAGCTACCTGCGTCATCAGTACCAGGCTTTCTTACAGCAATTACCCGTTGACTGGGGGAAAAAGCAGATCGCACAGATCGGAACCGTCGTAGGTGGCGGAACCCCCTCGCGTGAAGTCCCTTCGTTCTGGCGTGGATCGATTCCTTGGGTCACCCCCGGTGAGGTCAGTAGGGAAACCTCAAAATTTCTCCATGACACGAACGACCACATCAGCGCATCGGGACTGGCCGGCAGTGGCGCAAACCTGTTACCTGCCGGTTCGTTGATGGTGACCACACGAGCAACGCTTGGTGCCCGCGCCATTAATGCCGTCCCGATGGCAACCAATCAGGGTTTCAAATCGATCATTTTCAATCAACCGGACGATACCAACTACTACTTCCATCTTTTGGAGAAGGTCAAACCGGAGTTGGTACGGCGTGCATCGGGCACAACCTTTCTGGAAATTTCTGGTGCTGAATTTGGTAGCATCGATCTGCCGACCCCAAAGTCGTGCGAAAAGCTGAAAATTGCCCAAATCCTCGACACCCTCGACACCGCCATCCGCGAAACCGAGGCGATCATCGCCAAGCTCAAGGCCGTCAAGCAGGGCATGCTGCACGACCTGCTGACGCGAGGGTTGGACGCCGACGGCGAACTGCGCCCGCCCCAAGCCGAGGCCCCGCATCTCTACAAGGAATCGCCGCTGGGGTGGATTCCAAGGGACTGGGCAACGAAGCAACTTGGAGAACTGGCGGAAGTATCGCGAGGTAAATTTACTCATCGACCGAGAAATGATCCGGCTTTTTTTGGCGGACTGTATCCGTTCATCCAGACGGGAGACGTTGCGGCTGCACAGGGAGAGTATGTATCGACATACTCGCAAATGCTCAGTGCACGAGGTGTTACGGTAAGTCAAGAATTTCCAGCCGGAACCATTGCCGTCACAATCGCAGCCAATATTGCAGATACGGCGATATTGGCTTGCCCGATGTACTTTCCAGATAGCGTTGTCGGCGTAGTCGTCTGTTCTGCAAATAACATCAGATTTATTGAGTTATCGATTAGACGAACAAAGAAAACTCTTGATGCTAGAGCGCCTCAAAGTGCTCAAAAAAATATCAATCTCCAAGATTTGCGTCCATTGCTCGTCGCATTGCCTAATAAGATCGAGCAGGATAAAATTGCAGAGCATTATGAAGCAATCCAATCCCGACTCATCGAGGAACAAATCTCTGTTGACAAGTTGCGCAAAAATAAATCCGGCCTCATGGACGACCTCCTCACCGGTCGCGTCCGTGTCACCCCCCTGCTGGAGGACACCCACCCATGACCGACCCTCCCCCCGTCTCCCTCACCCCACCACCCAGCGGCTATGCCGACTGGCTGGCCGAATTGAAAACCCGCATCCACACCGCCCAGCAACGGGCCGCGCTGGCGGTCAATCGCGAGTTGGTTCTGCTTTACTGGCAAATCGGGCATGACATTCTGGAGCGACAGGCGCGGGAGGGCTGGGGAACCAAAGTGATCGAACGGTTGGCCCATGATCTGCGCACCGCTTTCCCCGACATGAAAGGCTTTTCCCGCGCCAACCTGATGTATATGCGCGCCTTTGCCGAATCCTGGCCGGATGAGTCAATTGTCCAACAGGCTGTTGGACAATTACCCTGGGGGCACAATCTGGTGCTGCTCACCCGCCTGAAAGAGCCACAACAGCGTCTGGCCTACGCCCAGCGCGCCATCCAGCACGGCTGGTCACGGGCAACCCTCAACATTCATATCGAAACCCGCCTGCTGGAGCGGGAAGGCAAGGCGTTGACCAATTTCGCGGCCCGTCTGCCCGCTCCCGGCTCCGATCTGGCACAGCAGGCCCTGAAAGATCCCTATCTGTTTGACTTTCTCGGGGTTGGCCAGGAGGCTGGCGAACGGGAGATCGAATCAGCCCTGATGCAACATGTCACCCGCTTTCTGCTGGAACTGGGTGCGGGCTTTGCCTTTGTCGGGCGGCAGGTGCTGCTGGAGGTGGGCGACGATGACTTTTTTATCGATCTGCTGTTTTATCATCTGAAACTGCGCTGCTATGTGGTGATCGAACTGAAGGCGGAAAAGTTCAAGCCCGAACACCTGGGACAACTGGGCTTTTACCTGACCGCCATGGATGCGCAAGTCAAGGCCGAACAGGATGCCCCCACCATCGGCCTGCTGCTGTGCAAGAGCAAAAACAAGGTGGTGGCCGAGTACGCACTGCGAAATAGTGCCCAACCCATGGGGGTAGCCGAATATCAATTGCTGGAAAACCTGCCGGCAGAGCTGCAAACCAGCCTGCCGAGCATTGAGCAGATTGAACGGGAGTTGGCCGGTCTGCCGGATGATGCCGACGGGGCAGAGGGAGAAATCTGATGGGCTGGGAACTCGAAGAGGTCGAAAAACCCTTCATCGCCCAGTTGCAAACACTGGGCTGGCAGCACATCGAAGGCAGCCTGGACGATCCGACCGTCACCCACCGCCCCGCTTTCACCGAGGTGATCCAAGAGGGTGTGCTGCGCAAGCAACTGCGTGCCCTCAACCCCGGCCCGGACGGTCTCCCCTGGCTGGACGATGCCCGCATCTCTGAAGCGGTGGCGGCCATCACCCGCTTGGATACCCACAAACTGATGGAGGCCAATGCCAAGGCCACCGGGTTGCTGATCAACGGGTTGACGGTGGAAGGGTTGCCGGGCTGGGACGGTGGGCGCGGCCAGACCATCCGCTATATCGACTGGGAGATTGCCGGCAACAACCATTGCATGGTCGTGAACCAGTACCGGGTGGATTGTCCGCCCGGTTTCAACAGTGCCAAGGCCTTCATTGTCCCCGATCTGGTGCTGCTGGTGAATGGCCTGCCCCTGGTGGTGGTGGAGTGCAAAAGCCCCTCCGTTCCCGAACCACTGGCCGAAGCCGTGGACCAGTTGCGCCGCTACAGCAACCAACGCCGCGCCGCCTTCGAGGTGGAGGAGAACGAAGGCAACGAGGCCCTGTTTGCCACCAACCAACTGCTGATAGCCAGCAGCTTCGACGAGGCCAGGGTGGGTTGCGTAGGTGCCTTCTTTGACCATTTTGCCCAGTGGAAAACGGTGGTGGACCCACAGGGTGCGGGCAGCGAGCTGGAAGTGGCTGCCAGCCTGGGCCGATCCGCACTCTCCGAGCAGGAGCGTCTGATCGCCGGACTGCTCGCCCCAGCCCACCTGCTGGACCTGGTCCGCCATTTCATGCTGTTCACGCACAGCGATGGGCAGACCATCAAGATGGTGTGTCGCTACCAGCAATACCGGGCAGTCAACCGGGCGATTGCCCGGCTCAAGAATGGCCAGACCCGTCTGCAACACGGCGAACATGACCAGCGCGGCGGCATCATCTGGCATACCCAGGGGTCGGGCAAGTCGCTGACGATGGTGTTCCTGGTGCGCAAGATGCGCGGGGATACCCGGTTGCGCCGCTTCAAGGTGGTGGTCATCACCGACCGCAAAGATCTGCAACGCCAATTGTCGGGAACCGCCACCCTGACCGGCGAGACGGTGGAGGTGGCCGACAGCACCACAGGCATCCAGTCCCTGGCGCGGCGAAAGGGGCCGGGTCTGATCTTTGCCACCATCCAGAAATATCGGGACAACGACAGCGCCGACGCAACCCTGCCGACGGAGAATGCCGCCCCGGTTCCCAAAAAAAAGCGCAAAAAAAAGAACAACCAAAAGGCCAAAGAGCCATTTGAAATATTGAACGAGGACGACACCATTCTCGTGCTGGTGGACGAGGCCCACCGCACCCAGGCAGGTGATCTCCACGCCAGCCTGCTGGCGGGCCTGCCCAACTGCGCCCGTATCGGCTTCACGGGTACCCCGATCATCATGGGAGAGAAAAAACGCACCCATGCCATCTTTGGCGCGTTTATCGACCGGTATACCCTCAAGGAGTCTGAAATCGACGGGGCGACGGTGCCGGTGCTCTACGAAGGCCGCACCGCGCAGGGCGCAATCAAGGACGGTGCCAGCCTGGACGAGTTGTTCGAGGATCTGTTCCGCCAGCACACGCCCGCCGAGTTGGAGACGATCAAGCAAAAGTATGCCACCAGAGGCCACATCTTTGATGCCCCGGCGCTCATCACGGAAAAGGCACGGGACATTCTCCGTCATTACGTGACCAACATTTTGCCCAACGGCTACAAGGCCCAGGTGGTAGCGTACAGCCGCCTGGCCGCGCTCCGCTATTATGATGCCTTGCGGCAAGCCCGCGACGAACTGCTGGCGGGGGCCGACTCCCTGCCCGCCGAGGACAAGGTGATGGACGACGAGGCGTTATGCCAACGTCCGCCCAGGGTGCAGGCCGTGGTGCAGGCATGGCGTTACCGGGGCATCCTCGCCAAAATCGAATTTGCGCCCATCATCTCCGGCAGCAACAACGACGATCCGGCCTGGCAGCCCTGGACCGAAGGCACAGCCCAGGAACAGTTGATCAAACGCTTCAAAAAGCCGCTATCGCATCCCAAGCCGGACAAGGCCGATCCGTTGGCCTTTCTGGTGGTCAAGTCGATGTTGCTGACCGGCTTCGATGCCCCCATTGAGGGGGTGATGTACCTGGACCGCCCGATCCGGGAAGCCGAATTGTTGCAGGCCATTGCCCGCGTCAACCGTACCGGCTTTGGCAAACGGTGCGGCATTGTGGTGGACTATTATGGGGTAGCCCGGCATCTGCGGGATGCCTTGTCCGCCTATGCCGATGAAGAGGTGGAGGGCACGCTCGCCAGTCTGAAAGATGAAATACCGGTGCTGCGCGCCCGGCATCTGCGGGTGGTGGATCTGTTCCGACAGCAGGGAATCGACTCCCTGGATGACGCGGAAACCTGCATCGAGGCGTTGGGCAGCGAAAAACTGCGTGCCGAGTTTTCGGTCAAGCTCAAGGCGTTTCTGGCCTCCCTGGACACGGTCCTGCCCCGGCCCGAAGGTCTGCCCTACGCCCGCGACGCCAAGCGGCTGGCCTTCCTCTACGACCGCGCCCGCAATCGTTACAAGGATACGCCGGTCCTGGGCAGGGATGTGGGTGCCAAGGTGCGCAAACTGATCGATGATCATCTGATCTCCCTGGGGATCGATCCGAAGATTCCGCCGATTCAACTCACCGATGCCGAGTTTGAGACCCATTTGGCCCGTATTGCCAACGACCGGGCCAAGGCTTCCGAGATGGCGCACGCGATCCGCGCCCACATCCGCCAGCATCTGGATGAAGACCCGGTGCGGTTTCGCAAGCTGTCGGAACGCCTGGACGAGATCCTGCACACCCTGGGCAAAGAGTGGGACGTGCTGATTGCGCAACTGCAACGGATGATCGACGCATTGCGTGCGGGCATCATCCGCGACGACACCACACCGGCGGATCTGCCGGAACACTATGCCCCCTTCCTGCGTACCGTGTTGGATGTGGTATACGGGGAGCAACTGCCCGCCCCGGATGTACTGCTCCGTCTGAAAGATGTGGCGGTCGAACTGGTGGACGGGTTGGTGCAGGAGCTGCAAAACAACCGGGACATCTGGCGACCACACCGGCGGGCAGCCCAGGAGGAGCTGAATGGCTATCTGTTCGACCATCTGATGCGTTTGCGTCCGCCCCTGGTCGATACCGATCAGGCGGGGGCGCTGGCCGACCGCCTGATGGCCCAGGCCCGCGCCAGCCATGACACACTGATGCAGGTGTACGGATGATGCGGGCAGTGGCACAGTCGTGCGACTCTTCACCCGCTGCGGTGGATAACAACCTGATCGTGGATGACCTGCAGCTCACCCTCCGGCGCAGCCTGCGCCGCCGAACGCTACAGATTACGGTGGAACGCGATGGTAAACTGGTGTTGAGCAGCCCGCCAGATGTGGATGTGGCCAGGCTGGAAGCCTTTGTCCTGGAAAAGCGGTTCTGGATCTACACCAAGCTGGCAGAGAAAGAGCAGGTGCGGCGGTGTGTGCCCACCAAGGAATATGTGGATGGCGAGGGTTTCCTCTACCTCGGACGCAGCTATCGCTTGCGGCTTGTGGACGGGCAGTGTGTGCCGGTGAAACTGCTGCACGGTCGCCTCCTGTTGTGCCGCGCTCTGGTTGAGAATGGTCGGGATCATCTGATCCAGTGGTACAGCAATCGTGCCAAGGAATGGCTGTGGGGCAAAGCCCAGGAGTACCTGACGCGCATGGAGGTCAAGCCAGCGGGAATGAAAGTGCAGGATTTGGGCTATCGCTGGGGTTCCTGCGGAAAAGGTGACTGGCTCTATTTCCACTGGAAAACCATCCTGCTGCCAGCGCACATTGCCGAGTATGTCGTGGTGCATGAACTGGCACACCTGCACCAACCCCATCACACCCCGGAATTCTGGCTGCGCGTTGAACGCGCCATGCCCGATTTCGAGCGACGGAAAAACTGGCTGGCGGAACACGGCATGGAGGTGGAAGGCATTTGAGACAAAGTGGATTTGCGTCCAGGGGCGGGCAGTGCCTTGGTTACACGCTTCTGGCCGTGCGCAACCTGGGGTTCGGAACGCCTTGGCTTTTGAGCCGGTCTCCGCTTGACCGCACCACCCTGTTGGCCAAGGTTGAAAAAGGAGATGGATTGAGCCATCACATCGGCTTGTGCACTCAACTCTTCTGCCGTCGCCGCCATCTCTTCCGATGGAGTCCAAGAAGGGAACCGGCTTTGTCCAGCCGATCGGCCATGAGCATTGGCACGTGGACGTCAGTTATTTGTTGCGATGAGCCGAAACGTCCCGGCAGTTTTAAAGAACTCAGCAGGCTATTACAGCCACTCGATGGCACCATCCTCAATGCGGTAAACAGCACCGACCAATTTGATTGTGCCCGTGTGCTGCAAGTGGGCCAACTCCTCGCTCTTTGCTGTCAAATCCTGCATGGATTGCCGCACATTTTCGCGAATCGCATCCAGGATCAACTCGTCTCCAGCCAGTCCCTTGTCCTTGGCACGCTGTGCCGCCGGGATAATGTTGTCCACCAGTTTTGGGATGCTGCCACCCACCTTGTCCCCCTTGACTACCGCCGTCACCGCCCCACACTTGGTGTGGCCCAACACCAGAACCAGGGGAGTGGTCAGATGGCCTGCGCCATATTCGGCGGTGCCGATCTCATCGGTATCGGCCACATTACCCGCCACCCGAATGACGAACAAATCGCCGATGCCCCGATCAAAAATGTGTTCGACCGGCACCCGCGAATCGGAACAAGAGATGACGGTAACAAAGGGATGTTGGCCCTTGGCGAACGTTTCGGCAATCCGCTGCGGCGTCAGGTTTGGACGTTCTGATTTGCCAGCCAAAAACCGGGCATGGCCTTCTTTCAACAACTGCAACGCCTGGTCCGAGCTCATAATCGGTGCCGCCGCCGGATCACTGGCCCAGAGCAATCGGGGCAATGCCAAGGCACCGATACTGGTCGCCATTCCTGCAAGAACGGTACGCCGACTCAACAGATGATCACACATGATACAAGCACTCCCACAATTGTTTCGGACCGATACGATGCCCGAACAGGGGTCGGCAAGTGACTCCTCCCCGCCGTCCGGACGTAATGCACTCCGGGAAAAACATCAACAGCAAAAAAAATAGTAACTGCCCAGGTACTGCCTCAGCCATCACGCAGAACGGAGGCGTTGTGCCTGGGGATGGCAGAGCGTCGATTCTCTGCCGGGTTCCACCACCACGAGTGGCGACTCCCTTCCCGCAACAGCTCTCTGCGCTTCACAGGGCGATGCACTCTTCGTGGTAGTCGCTGCCCACCATGGCCAAAGCCTCCTGACGGTTGAAGGCGATGGCCTCCCGCAGGGTGATGGCCAGGGTTTCCAGCAACGTTTCGCGAGTAGGTTCCTGGCAGTTGACACCGGGGATTTCCGCTATCCACCCCACCAACCATCCACTTGTTTGGTAACGGCGGTATAGGCCTGAGACATGATCATCCTCCCACAAGGCAAAAAACCGACGCCTACGGTAACACAACGACACCCGTACAGCAATCCGAAAGTCCAGGAGTGTCAAAAAGCTCCTTCCTCACAGGATGCTCAGTGTTGCGTTTTTCCTATCAAGACAGGCCCAACACCCACCGGAACAGGAAAACCAGACAGCGATGCGTGTACGACGAGATACCGCAGACTTTCCAGATTGATGGTATCCAGGTCATCCCCCGTCAACATTGCTCCACAACCCAAGATTACCGGATTCGTCGATTTCCTGGGGAGGGGAGACCTTCGGCTTTTCGAAGTGAATGACAAACGCTAAACTGTGCCCGAAGAATGCCACTTCTCGCAAGCCGTTTGAGACGGCAAGATCGGTAACGGTCTTGCGGGTCTGGAAGTGTGGATCGAAAATGACTTCGACAATCGCAAGAATACCGCCTGGTTTCAGGGCATCCGACAATTCAGCAAAAGCTGTTGCACAATTCGGGATTTCTCCAAGGACAGTGACAAGAACCACAACATCAAAATAATTAGTGGGGAGATGACCCTCACCAAGGGCTGCAGCGACGAACTCAACGTTCATACACCCGGCAATCTTCGTCTTTTCCTTGGCGCGGGCAAGCATTCCTGGTTGGATATCAAGTG
>JAMOAX010000014.1:0-31028 GCA_039908555.1 Magnetococcus sp. DMHC-8 | reverse complement strand
TGGACCTCCCTGCAACGCAAAAATTTTTAAAAAAGAAGGGTGGAGGGGTCTGGGGAGGCGGTTCCCCGCCTCCCCAGGTTTCAAGTGCGATTGCCCTGGCACGCATGAAGACTTTGCCCCCCGCAAGAGCAAAAGTCGGACGGAGAGGCATCGCGTTCCCCCCGTCCAACTCTCCATGCAAACGTTATCGGGCAAACCCAGCAAAAAACTGGTTGATCTTTGCCTTTTGCTCATCCGTCAACTGGGCATGCAACTCCTTGAAGGCCGTCATGGCCAGTTGCCGCTTTTCGGTCAATTGCGTGACAAACTGGGTGCGGGATTCCGCCATCGCCAAGGCCGAATCCGGCCGCACTCCTGGATCTCCCTCACCATGCGCAGTGGTCACCGCCATGGCGGCATCGGCATATCCCTTCCAGGCCCCTTCCTGCGCCTGCGTCACCGCCAACAGATCCTTCAGGAACGAAAGCCGCTGCCCCACCATCCCCGGATGATACCCCAACAGGATGGGATCCCGCATCCGCATCCCCTGGGGACCACCCATCATCCCACAGGCTGCACACCGCTTTTGTTGCCCACACATTTTGCAGGACTTACCCGCTTCCCCTGCCATGCCCGGCCCTTGTGGGCTGCACATCTTGCAGGATTTGCCCGCCTCCCCCGCCACACCCGGCCCTTGCGGGCTACACATCTTGCAGCCCTTGTGCTGCGTACCGTCCTGTTTTTTCTGCGCACACATGCTGCATGTTGGCCCGGCACCGTGCGGGGCACCCATCCGCCCCGGACCATTCGGGCCACCCATCATACCCGGATAACCGGGATAACCGGGACCGCCCATCATGCCCGGATAACCGGGACCACCCATCCGACCCGAATAACCGGGACCGCCCATCATGCCCGGATAACCGGGACCACCCATCCGACCCGGACCATTCGGACCTCCCATCATACCCGCACTACTCGGACTACCCTTTCCGGCACCACCCATGGCATCCGGGGTTTGTTGGCTGCCCATCGCACTGTGGTCGTGCATCTGTGCATGATCGCCCTGCTGCTGCACGGGGGCAGCAACCGTCTCCTGGGGCGGCGCGTCACCTGCCAGTGCCAGGCCGACAGGGACCATCCCAACCACCAACCCGCCCGCACAGACAACCGCCGCCGCAAACAACCGTTTCATCCCACACCAATTCATACCCATACTCCTCCACCGTGATCGAATTCATACACTGCCGCCCCCCGCCAGGCTCCTGCCCTCTCCCCTTGCATCGGAAACAATGCCTGAAACCGATCCCATTTCAAAGAGTTTTATTGCAACCTACCCAGATTTTTTCTTCCAAAAAAGGATTTTTTTAAAAAAATTTTTATTTGTTATATATTTACTCGTAAAAAACAGAATCGCATCCACACGCTCCAAGCAGACGCCACTCTGGGCACGTTGGCAATTCCAGGGCAACAGCCTGGAGAAAAGCGATTTTCCCCTTGCACCATGGGCTCCATTCCCGTTACCGTGCCGTGAACCGTGTCGGTGCTTGCTGCGCATTGCGGATGGGTGTTGACATGACACAGGGGGGGGGTGAACCTTCACCTCCGGTCGCATCACATTACAGTTAAGGAAGCAACGATATGGCTATACAACTTACCCCCGAACGGATTGCCGAAATGCTGCTGAATTTTGCGGTAACCAGACTCCGGGAGGGTGCCAGCCCGGCAAGCATCGAGCAGGATCTGATCAAACAGGGGGCCCAGGAGGATGTGGCCAAGCTTCTGGTCAGCAAGGCGGTCGACGCAATGAAATCCGCCTGATCTTCAACACGGAACATCCATCGTCACCGACACCCGGCACGCCACCCTGCTGACGTTCACCACTGCCGACAGCTTGCCCGCACCTTGGTGTAGTTGCGTGGCGTGTCGATGGCGGCCTGCGCCGCCTTTTGAATCTTGTCCAACTGCTCAATCTCCTTGCGCACCGCCCGATCCAGCGCATGCAAGATCTCCTGTTGCGCCTGCTGGGAGTTTTCGCTCAGCAGGGGGCGGGTTTTGTGGGCCAATGTCTGCAGACGGGCGCGCCAGGACGGGAGAAATTTTTCCTGATGGGTGTTGAGAATGCGCACATGTTCCATTTCGTGCTGATAAATGGCCTGATATTCGCAGCTCCCCGGAGGATAGGCGTTGTCCACATAGACCGTGGTATTGGGATATTCCAACACCAGGGAGAGGCTTTTCAGGTAGACGCACTGGTTCCGCCCGGTTATCCGGCGCGTCAGAAAATGGGCCGTCAAGGTGTGAGAAAGACGGGATACCGTCAACCCGATGGGATGGTTCAGGGCACGTGCCTGCTCCTGGATCCATGACCGGGAGTGCTGGTCATCCACATAGGGTTGGGCCTGGTTGAAGCGCACCTCCACCGGCACGTCCGTCCCCAATGCCGGACAGACGGTCTGCTCTTGGCCCGTCGCCTGCCCCACGGAAGGCAACAGGGCAATCACCACCACACAACCGCACCAAAGCCCCCTGCTTTTCACCCTCCTCTGCCGTCCCCTCTGTTGGGAAGAGCTCCAGTCGGACCAGGCCCGAATGGAAAATTTGACCTCCCACTTAAGCCGGGACAGCTTGCAAGTCAAAGTGAATGGGATGGGTCTGGGAAGGGGCTGGCCCCTTCCCAGCGGGGTGTGGGGCAGAGCCCCACAAGACCTTGATTCTGTTATTCGGGGCTCCGCCCCGGACCCCGCCAGGGGCTTTGCCCCTGAACCCCACCGGGGGAATAATTCCCCCCGGCCCCCCTGAATGATTTGTCCCGGTTTAAGCGAAAGGCCCTCATTGGCGCAACTGTCCGTCTCCCAGGACGATATATTTCAGCGTCGTCAACCCCTCCAGCCCCACCGGACCCCGGACGTGCAGCTTGTCGGTGGAAATCCCCATCTCTGCCCCCAGCCCGAATTCAAACCCGTCACTGAACCGGCTGGAGGCGTTGACCATGACCGACGAGGAGTCCACCTCCCGCAAAAAGCGCATGGCATGGGCATGGTTGCGGGTGACAATCACCTCGGTGTGACGGGATGAATGGGTTTCAATATGCTCCAGCGCCTCGGTCAGGCTGGCCACCACCCGGATGGAGAGAATGGCGTCCAGATATTCCGTGTCCCAGTCTTCCGGCCGGGCATCCACCACCGTCACCCGTTCCTGCACCAGGGCACGGGTCCGGGGACAGACCCGCAGTTCGCAACCGGCGGCGGCCAACTGCTGGCAGACCGCGGGCAAAAAGGTGTGTGCCACCGTCTGGTGAACCAGCAGGGTCTCCGTGGCATTGCACACCCCGGTGCGTTGCATCTTGCCGTTGAGGGTCAAGGCCAGGGCCATCTCCAGATCGGCCTCGTCATCCACATAGGTGTGACAAATACCGTCCAGGTGCTTGATGACCGGAATGTGGGATTCGGCAACGATCCGGGCAATCAAATCCTTGCCACCCCGGGGAATGATCACATCCACGAACTCATCACAGCGCAACAGATCCCCCACGGCACTGCGGTCCGTGGTATCGATGTATTGCACGGCCTCCACCGGCAGGCTGGCGGCCCGCAGCCCCTGCAACAAACAATCGGCAATGGCACGGTTGGAGTGGTAGGCCTCGGAACCACCCCGCAGAATGACCGCATTGCCGGACTTGACACACAACGCGGCGGCATCGGCCGTCACGTTGGGACGTGATTCGTAGATGACCCCGATGACCCCCAGGGGAACCCGCATCCGCCCGACCCGCATGCCGTTGGGACGGACTTTCAGGCTGGTGATCTCCCCCACCGGGTCATCCAGGAGCGCCACCTGGCGCACCCCCTCGGCCATGGCCTGGATGCGACCATCGGTCAGGCGCAACCGGTCGATCAGGGCGGCGCCCAGGCCACTGGCCTGGGCCGCCTGCAGATCCCGCTCGTTCTCCTGCTGCAACCGGGGCGCGTCATGCAGCAGTTGCGCGGCCATGACCTGCAGGGCGCGATTTTTGGCCTGTCCGTCCGCCATGGCCAGTTGCCGCGCCGCCTGCCGGGCGCGCCGCGCCATGGCCAGTACATCCACCTTCCGTGTCGTCTCCATGTTTCCTCCCGGCATAACAACAAGACGGGTGCCGCCGGCTATCCCAACAGCACCATGTTGTCCCGATGCACGACCTCCGCATCCCCCGCAAAACCCAGAATGGCCTCAAACGCCGAGCTGTGCTGCCCTCGAATGCGCTGGACATCCTCGGCACTGTAATTGACCGATCCCTTGGCAATCGCCTGGCCGTTGGGATCGAGACAGACCACCGCATCCCCCCGTTCGAACTGGCCGCGCACCGCCACCACCCCGCGGGCCAACAGACTCTTGCCGGCCAGCAGCGCCCGGGCTGCCCCCGCATCCAGCACGATTTCACCCCGGCTCCAGCGGGCGTTGGCAATCCAGGCCTTGTGGGCACTGAGGGGATTGCCGTCCGCCAGGAACAGGGTTCCCACCGGCTGTTCGCCAAACACCTCCGAGATGGGATCGGGACGAAAACCGTTGGTCAGGACCGTGTGACAACCCCGCCGGGCCGCCATCTTGGCTGCCTTCAGCTTGGTCGCCATGCCGCCCCGCCCCACCGCCGAACCGCTCCCCCCGGCCCATTTTTCCAGCGACGGGGTGACCCGTTCCACCAGCGGCAGGGGCCGGGCATCGGGCTTCAGGCGGGGATCGGCCTCAAAAAAACCATCCACATCCGACAACAGAATAAGCAAATCCGCCCCCACCAGGTCTGCCACGTTGGCCGACAGGGTGTCATTGTCGCCAAACTGGATCTCCTCCACCATCACCGTATCGTTTTCGTTGACCACCGGCACCAGACCCAGGGAGGAGAGGGTCCACAGGGTATCCCGGGCGTTGAGATAACGCCGCCGGTTTTCCACATCCGCCCGGGTGATCAGGATTTGCCCCACCGCCACCCCGTGGGCGGCAAAGGCCATCTCGTAGCAACGCATCACGATGCTCTGTCCGGCCGCGGCCGCCGCCTGTTTCTCCCGGAGCGAGGCCGGAGGACGCCGCAAGCCCAGCAAGGGCGTCCCCGCCGCCACCGCCCCCGAGGTGACGATCACCACCTGCCGCCCTTCCCGGAGCAGCCGGACCATCTCGGTGGCACGCCCGGCAATCCAGGTCTGTCGCAAGCCCTCGCCACCGGCGGTCAGCAGGTTGGAACCGATCTTGACCACCACCCGCCGGGCCGAACGCATCTGCTGCCAGGCCCGGGCCAGCACCGGAGCCGGGTCAACCGACCCAGATGCATTCAACGTCATCCTCTCCATGTTCACCCATTCCGTCATCATCCCGTTCCGTTGCGGTGCGTTCCCGGCCTGCCCGGGTGGGGGCATCCGCCAGGGCAGTGGCCGGACCCTGTGCGGCCCGCACCGCCTGTACCTGCCCGGCCAGGGCGGTGACCCAGGTCTGCACCCCCTCGCCACTCACCGCCGACAGGGCATGCAACCCGGTCTTGCGCACCGCGTTCCCCTTCTGCCAGGCCGGCAACAGACGAGCCAGCGCCTTGCGCAGCCGTTTGAGCAGCGGCAACCGCGCCTCGACCGGCAACAGATCACACTTGCTGAGCACCAGCCAGCGGGGCTTGGCCGCCAGCAGGGCCGAATAGGCCGCCAGCTCCTGTTCAACCGTGACCAGATTGTCCACCGGATCGGTGCCATCCGGCGGCATGGCATCGACCAGATGCACCAGCAGGGCGCAGCGCTCCACATGCCGGAGAAAAGCCTGTCCCAGCCCATGTCCCGCACTGGCACCCGCCACCAGACCGGGAATATCCGCCATGACAAAGCTGGACTCCGGACCGGCCCGCACCACGCCCAGATTGGGTATCAGGGTTGTGAAAGGATAGTCGGCAATCTTCGGGCGGGCCGCGGAGACAACGGACAGGAGGGTGGATTTGCCCGCATTGGGCAGACCGATGAGCCCCACATCGGCCAACAGCTTCAGTTCCAGGCGCAACCAGAACTCCTCCCCCGGTTCCCCCGGCTGACATTGGTGGGGGGAACGGTTGGTGGAACTCTTGTAGTGGACATTGCCCTGCCCGCCACGTCCGCCGGTGGCCAGCACAATCCGTTGGCCGGGCCGGACAAAATCGCCCATCACCGTGCCGTCGGCATCGTTGCGGACGATGGTGCCCACCGGAACCGGCACCACCAGCTCGGGCGCGGACCGCCCCGTCCGACACTGTTTCATGCCGTTGGCGCCACGCTGGGCCTTGAAATGTTGCTGGTAGCGAAAATCGATCAGGGTGTTGAGGTGGGGATCTGCCACCAGAATGACAGACCCCCCATGCCCGCCGTCACCACCGTCCGGTCCACCCATCGGGATATATTTTTCGCGGCGGAACGAGGCCGCCCCGCTGCCGCCATCACCCGAGCGGACATAAATCTTGGCGTCATCCAGAAAGCGCATGGCTGTCGGTTCAGGACCGGCCGAAATGACGGATGGAGACCATCCCGCTACAGAGTGCCGGCGACCGCAGTCTCCGACTCGACAGGACGTACATGGACATACTTGCGATTATCCCGTTTGGCAAAAACCACCTGCCCGCCCACCAGCGCAAACAGGGTGTGATCCTTGCCGATGCCCACCCCCTGCCCGGGATAGACCTGCGTGCCCCGCTGGCGAATGATAATGTTGCCCGGCACGGCCAACTGACCACCGAACAGTTTGACCCCCAGCCGCCGCCCGGCGGAATCCCGTCCGTTGCGTGTACTGCCCGCCGCTTTCTTGTGAGCCATGTCCTTACACTCCCGATGCATCACCCCCGACAGCGGAGGCCCTTGTGTGAATGCCAGTAATTTTCAATTCGGTCAGGTTTTGCCGATGTCCCTGTTTGCGGCGATAATTTTTGCGCCGCTGTTTCTTGAAGACCAGCACCTTTTTGTCCCGCAACTGGCGAACGATCACGCCGTCCACCTGCATGCCCTCCAGGGCACTACCGATCTTCAGCCCGCCCTCGCCGTCCACGAGCAGCACCTCGCCCAGCACCACGGAGTCTCCCCGCTCTCCGGGCAACGTTTCCACACGAATGACATCGTTCACCGCCACCTTGTATTGTTTTCCGCCCGTGCGGACCACCGCGTACATAGCATTTGCCTCCAAAACGACCTAAAAACAGCCGAGCCGCACCGGGCAGCCACCCGATGGCACCCACGGCCCCAGGGCTGACTTCATGGGAAACCCCTTATTTTCACGAAACAGAGGTGCAAGTCAAGTAAATTCCCGCAGTAGCGCCAAAGTTTCGCACAATGGCAGCCCGGCCACGCCGGAACAGGACCCATCCAGGCGGGAGACCAGGGCCGCCCCCACCCCCTGGATACCATAAGCGCCAGCTTTATCCAAGGGTTCCCCGGTTGCCACGTAGGCAGCAATCTCCTCGGTGGAGAGGGGTTTGATCCAGACCAGGCTCTCCACGACCTGATGGCGGCAGCAGTGGGTGGCCGGCTGGAAGACGGCCACGGCGGTCAGCACCCGGTGCTGGCGACCGGCCAGCCGGGCCAGCATGCGGCAGGCCGCGTCGGCATGCTCGGGTTTGTGCAATACATCGTCGTCCAGCACGACGATGGTGTCGGCGCCGATCACCAGGTCGGCGGTCGCGGTGGGGTTCATGCGGGCCTTGCCGATGGCCATGCGCTCCACATAGGCCCGGACCGCCTCACCGGGCGGGCGGGTTTCGTCCAGGTCGGCGGGGCGCACAAGCGGTTCCACCCCGACCTGACGCAACAATGCCAGCCGACGGGGGGAGGCCGACGCCAGACAGATCCGTTGACCTTGCAACCACTGGCCGATGAAACGATTTGCTTGCATGGTGGTTTTTTATTCCAAAACACTGGGTTAAACGAGACAGACCGGGAAGTGACCACAAAAATCCCGCACATGACCTTTCAAGAACACTTGACGGGTCCCTGGCAAGGTTCTTAATGTTCACCGCATCCATACTCGTTTTTCAAGGGCGCGCCTTCGCACGCCCTTGTTTGGGATTTGACACGTGCTGCTTGCAGAGACCCTTGACTCCTGTTCCGACCCCGTTCCACAGCCAGCCGCCGTGTCCGCGCCGGATGCCGCGTCTGTCCTGGAGCGTCTGTATGCGTTGATCGGCAGTGATCTGGCCGAGACCAACCGCATCATCGTGGAACAGTTGAATGCACGGGTGGAGCTGATCCCGACTTTGGGTTCCCACCTGATCAACAGTGGCGGCAAGCGGCTGCGGCCGATCCTGACGTTGACGACGGCCCGGATGTTCGGCTATACCGGACACGGTCATGCCCTGCTGGCGGCAGTGGTGGAGTTCATCCATACCGCCACCCTGCTGCACGATGATGTGGTGGACAAGTCGGACCGGCGGCGCGGTCAGTTGACGGCCAATGCCATCTGGGGCAGCAAGGCACCTGTGCTGGTCGGGGATTTTCTCTTCTCCCGATCCTTTCAGATGCTGGTGGAGTACGGTGACCTGAAGGTGTTGCGCATCCTGGCGGATGCCTGCGCCGTCATCTCCGAGGGGGAGGTGTTGCAGTTGGTGGTCAGCAATGATCTGGCCACCACGGAGGAGCAGTATCTGGAGGTCGTCTCCCGCAAAACGGCCACCCTGTTTGCGGCGGCCGCACGCCTGGGTGCGGTGTTGAATGGCCGTCCCGAGCAGGAGGAGACCTGTCTGGCCAACTATGGGGAGTTCCTGGGGCGGGCCTTCCAGGTCGTGGATGATGCCCTGGACTATGCCTCTTCCGACGAAGCGTTGGGCAAGTCGATTGGCGACGATTTCCAGGAGGGCAAGATCACCCTGCCGGTCATCCATGCCTATCGGCACGGCAGCGAGGAGGAGCGGCGGTTCTGGTCCCGGAGCCTGGAAGAGAAGACCCAGAGCGAAGGGGGGTTGCAGCAGGCCATCCGGTTGATCCATGAGCGGGGTTCTCTGGCGTACACCATGCGGTTGGCCCGGCAACTGGCCGAGCAGGCCAAAGCCCAGTTGCGTCAGTTGCCGGCCTCGCCGGAACGGGATGCCCTGGTCCTGCTGGCCGATTTTTCGGTCAGTCGCAGTTTCTAGGCGCGTGGAACCTGTTTTTTTCTTTCAATGTTGCTGGCTTTTCCAGGCAAAGCCGGTACAATGTCGATGGGCAGAACAGTCGGGGTGTGGCTCAGCCTGGTAGAGCACTGCGTTCGGGACGCAGGGGTCGCTGGTTCGAATCCAGTCACCCCGACCAATAAAATCAGCAGTTCAAGGCCACTCCCGAAGTGGCCTTTTTTGTGCCAGCAATCAAGGCGCATTTTCTTCCTGGTGGGGTACTCTGATCTGTCCCACGCAAGGCAACGGCCCTGGGGTGACTCTCAGAATGCGGAAAGAAAGCTGTGGTAACGGTCGGGGAGATTCGATAGGGTGCGGAAAGAGTCCAACCAGGGAGAGACCACCACGAGCACGACCGTCGATGTTGCTTTTGCCTTTGACCGTCGATGTTGCTCGTGCCTTTGACACGCACAAATTTGTCAAGCAGATGATCGCTACGGGGTTCACGGAAGAACAGGCAGAAGTGCAAGTACGCTTGCTTTCGGAGATATTGCATACCCAGCTTGCCACCAAGGCGGATGTGGCAAAGGTGGATCTCCACGTGCTGGAACTCAAGCGGGACATGGCCGCCATCGATGCCAAGGTGGAAACCACCAAGGCGGAACTCAAGCGGGACATGAAGGAAATGGAACTCCGCATGGTGATCAAGATGGGTGCCATGATCCTGGCCAGCGTCGGGATGATCATCGGGTATCTGCGCGCCTTCCCCATGCCGGTGCAGATCGTCCAGCCCCCTGCCCAGGAGATGCGCCAGACCGCTCCTGTCCCCGCAATTCCTGTTCCCCCTTCGGCACCAGCCACACCCGCACGCTGATCATCTTGCCCCGCCAGGCCCTGCATGTTCACCACCCGTGCCGTGCCTGCATCGCTGGTTCAAATCCAGTCACCCCGACCAATCAAAACAAGTACGCAAGGCCACTCCCAAAGGGGATCGGGGCGGCGTGTGTCTGAGCAGATCCCAATATGGCATACCACTTGCTTTATCCGTCGGACACGGTGCACGGCGTAGTTCAGGCGTGTCGGCTGTTTGCCGCACGAACACCCTGCCGTGCCGTATCAACCCATTGTCCAGGCATACCTTATGACCCCAATCCGCCTTGCCCGGCCCGCCTGCCACGTTGGCGCGTCACCGTCAACCACGCAACACACCGTCAACCATGACGGCCCGTCACGGAGAACGGCATGATGCACACAGCACCGGTGACCGGCGCCATCCAGTCGGTTGGCATCGACATCATCCGACCCATGCGCAGCAAACTGACCCGCATCACGCCGCCGCGCTCGTTCGATTTCAGTCTGGTGGATCGGGCCGAAAAAAAGTATCCTGCGTATCCCTCGCGCCCGGGCACCCTGTCAACACCCTTCGCACAGACCGGTGAACCGGCCGTGACCATCCCCGCAGAGACCGCCCTGGACGCCGAACCGACCACAGCAGATGCCCAGCCAAGCGTCGAGTCGCTGGGTCGGATGATCGACATGCTGGAGGAACAAAACGCCTTCCTGCGCAACCGGTTGGTGGCCGCAGAAGAGCTCATCAAATCCATCCTTGCCCTGCTGGCAGAGCGGGAGAAACGATAATGTCCAGAACCACCGCCACACGGCAAAACAAGCCAGTGAACACCCGCCAGATTGCCTGCGGCGCTTGCCGAGGGCGCCGAAGCAAAAATCGCTGCAGCTTTCTTTTAAAATCAACAGCAACGGCAAAGTCCCAGGGCTCTGCCCTGGACCCGCCAGGGGGGTGACCCCCCTGGACCCGCAACAGATTGCTCACAGGCCCTCAGTCGACCCCCATCTCCTCCTGCACGGTCCGCACAATGCGGGCATCATAGTGCAGCAGGTCGGCTTGCCGGTCCACATAATCCAATTGGCTGAGCAGGTAGCGGATCACCTCAATGCGGGCCCGCCGTTTGTCCACCGACTTGACGATCATCCAGGGACACCGGGAGGTGGACGAATGGGCGAAAATGTCCTCCTTGGCCCGGGTGTAGGCACGCCATTTTTTTGGCGCCGCCCGCTCCACCTGGCTGGGCGCCCGCCATTTCAGCGGGTCCCGCCGGCGCCGTTCATAGCGGCGCCGCTGTTCCGCCTTGCTGACCGAAAAATAAAACTTGAACAACACAATCCCGGCATTGACCAGCATCTGCTCAAAGGCGGGTACGCTGCGGAGAAATTCCCGCACCTCCGCCTTGCTGCAAAAGCCCATGACCCGCTCCACCCCGGCGCGGTTGTACCAACTGCGATCAAACAGAACAAGCTCGCCCGCCGAGGGCAAATGCTGCACATAACGCTGAAAGTACCACTGTGACCGCTCCATCTCCGTCGGCTTGTCCAGGGCCACCACCCGACAGCCCCGGGGATTGATGTGCTCGGTCAACCGCTTGATGGTACCACCCTTGCCCGAGGCATCCCGCCCCTCAAACAACACCACCACCCGCAAACCGTGGGCCTTGACCCAGTTTTGCATCTTGACCAGTTCAATGTGCAACGGCGCAATCAACTCTCCATATTCGGATTCCGCCATCTCGGGCAGGACCGCCAGTTCGTCCTGCCTGCACCCCGTCCGTCCTTTGTCTCCTGACATGGTCTCCTCCCGGCTTCATACAACCACAAACACGGTCTCGATCATCGTTTCGTCGGCAGAGCGCCAAATCCTGCCAGCCTGCCTGCGGCGCATGCCGAGGGCGCCGACGCAAAAACCGTGCGTCGGCTTTTTTTAAAATCAACAGCAAAGTCCCAGGGCTCTGCCCTGGACCCGCCAGGGGGGTGACCCCCCTGGACCCGCAGCAATCCCGGCATGGTCTCCCGGGACAAACCGATGATCAAGGCCACCGACACCATTACGATATGAGGCGGGTGCGCGCCTGGTCCAGGTACTGCATGGCCTTCTCCGCATCCCCGTTGCGGGCCGCGATGGCCATGCGCAGCACATTGCCCGAAAACTGCTCGAAATCCTCCCCGGCCTCCGACAAAAACCGGGCCGCCGCCTGCTTGAGAGGCACAATCCAACGATCCACCTCCGCCAGTCTGTCCGTCTGCAATGCCTGCTCGCACAAACCCAACAGACGGTGACATTCCGCCAGCACCGACTGCTCGCTCTGCCCGACCAGACCCGCCGCCTCCACCACGGCTTCCGGCACCGGCTCGGTCTGCACCAGCGTCACCAACGCAGCCGCCCCGTCCCCCGGGGCATCCCCCTCCATGGAAGCAGGATCATACGGCAGGGCCACCTGCAGGCAAAAAACCGAACCCTGGCCCTGCCCGCTCTTGAAACTCAACTGACCGCCCATGGCCTCCGTCAACCGCTTGGCCAGACTCAGGCCCAGCCCGGACCCCCCATACTTGCGGGTGCGACTGCCGTCCCCCTGGGTGAAACTGTCAAAAATCCACTCCTGCTGGTCCGGCTCAATGCCAATGCCACTGTCCGACACGGCAAACAACAGGGTCACCTGCTCATCCGTCGTCACCTGTTGGGTGACATCCAACGCAATCCCACCCCGCTCCGTGAATTTCAGGGCATTGTCCAACAACTTTTCCAGGATCTGGCCGATGCGCAGCGCATCCCCGATCAACTGGTCCGGCAAACCGGGTGCCAGGCGGCAACAAAAAGTGAGACCCTTGGCCGCCGCCTGGTTGAGAAACGGCCCGGAAAGATCCCTCAACAGGGAACGCAACATGAACATGTCCAGATTGACCTCCAGCCTGCCCTCCTCCAGACGGGAAAAATCCAGCAGACTGTTCAACAGTTGCAACAACTTGTCCGCCGCCGTCCGGGCAATGGCCAACATCTCCCGCTGCCGACCCGTCAACTCCGTCTCCAACACCAGATCGGTCATGCCAATGATGGCATTCATGGGGGTCCGTACCTCATGACTCATGTTGGAGATGAACTCCGTCTTGACCCGATTGGCCACCTCCAACTGCCGGGTGCGCCGCTGCACCTCCTGCTCCAGGTGATCCGTCAGCAGACTCAACGCCTGCTTGGCCTGGATCAGCTCCCGGTTCTTGCGCACGGCGTTTTCGTAGGTGGAAAGCAGCAGATTGACCGTCTGCCGCCGACTCGCCCGGATGAGATGCAACTCGCCGGCAAACGGTACCTGCAACGTCTCCACATCCCCCCGACCCGGAGAGAGATCGGCCGGCGCCTGCAACAGCAGATGAATCCGCTCCAGCAGATGGGCATCCTCCACCGGTTTGGTCAAATAATTGTCCGCACCGGCCTCCAGGCCACGAATCACCTCCTTGGGATCATCCAGACCGGTCAACAGCAGCACCGGAATGTCCGCCAATTGGGGATCACTCTTGATCGCCCGGCACATGGCATACCCATCCATGTTGGGCATGGCAATGTCGCTGATCACCATGGCCGGCTGATGGGTCCGGGCCAGGGCCAGCCCTTCCACCCCATCCTTGGCCGCCAGCAGGCGATAACCCGCCTCCTGCAACAGACGCTGCAACATGACCCGCTGCACCGCGCTGTCCTCGACGATCAAAAGCTGCGCCATCTCTGCCATCTCATCCCCCCTGAAGCCATCCCGGCAACCCCACTCCAGCCAGGCGACACAACTCCGGGGCGATCGCGGTCACGGGCAAAACCTTGCCCGCCGCACCCAGGTCAATGGCCTGTTTCGGCATGCCAAACACCACACACGACTCCTCATCCTGGGCAATCGTCGTCCCCCGGGAGCGGGCAATCGCCAGCAGGCCATCGGCCCCGTCCCGGCCCATCCCGGTCAACAACACCCCGATGCCACTCGACTGGTAAACCTGCGCCACGGAATGAAAGGTCACATCCACCGCCGGTCGATGGGTATCCTGCGCCGTGCCGGCATCCAGCACGAAACCACCCCGCTCGCTGATGGTCAAATGCCGGTCTTCCGGCGAAAAATAGATGTGACCGGGCAGGGGCTTTTCGCCACTCTGCGCCACCTGCACCGTCAGCGGCGTATGCAGGTTCAACCAACTGACCATCTCGTCCAGAAAACCGTGGCTGATGTGCTGGATGCAGAGCACGGGCAACGGAAAGCCCGCCGGCAATCCGGAAAAAACGGTCAGCAGGGCCTGCGGCCCTCCCGTCGAGGCCCCAATGGCCACCAGGGCAGGCGCAGCGACCGGCACACGGGAGGCCAGGGATGACACGGGCAAAACCTCGCCCGCCCGGCGCTCGCCTGGTCCACCCTTCGCCGCCTGGACGGCAGAGCGATGGCGACGAATGGGCACCACACCCGACAAAATCCGAATCTTGGTCGCCAACTCCTGGATCAGGGAGTCCCCCGCACTCTCCAGGCCGCCCCGCGGCTTGGGAAAGACATCAATGGCCCCGGCCTCCAGCAATTCAAAAATATTCTGGTCGTTGTCGTTCTGGTGTACCGACACACTCACCACCAGGATCGGCAGCGGGTGGCGCATCATCACCTCCCGTGTCAGACTGAGGCCATCCATCTTCGGCATGTGCAAATCGGTACAGATCACCTGCGGCTGCAAACGGGGAATCAGGGTCAGGGCATCCTCGCCATTGACCGCACTGCCCACCACCTCCATGTCTGGTGCGGCATTGATCATCTTGGCCAGCACCACCCGCGCAATCGGCGAGTCATCCACAATCAGCACTCGAATCACACCAACCTCTGCAACGTTTCCAAAAATATTTTTTGTTCAAAGGTGGGTTTGGTAATATAGGCATTGGCCCCCACCTCCATGCCGCGCCGCATGTCCTCGTCGGAGGAGAGCGAGGTAACCAGGATCAACGGCAAATCCTTGTACAGCGGATTCTGGCGAATCTGCTGCGCCAGGGCAAGACCGTCCAGATTGGGCATCTGCACGTCCGACACCACCGCATCGACCGGTTGCTTGCCCAGCTTGTTGAGGGCATCCAACCCATCCACCGCCGCGATCACCTCATACCCGGCACTTTGCAGAATGCGTTTTTCCTGGGTGCGGGTGGTCAACGAATCCTCTGCCAGCAGGATGGTCTTCCGGCGCTGCACCGGGCGGTTGGCAGCCGGACCCGCCCTGGCCGCCGGGCCCGGATGGCCAGCCGCCGCCGACAGGCGACGGCCATGCTTCCGGACCGTCAACAATAAATCCCGGGGATTGAGCACCATGCACACCTGCCCGGAGCCCAGAATGGTGGTCCCGGACAGATTGCGCACCCGCTGCAACAACCCGCCAAACGGCTTCAGCACCACCTCCAGCTCATCCTCCAGGGTGTCGCAGATCACCCCCAGCCAACCGTCACTGCCCATGTTCAATATGATGCAGGGCCAGGGCGGGGCAACCGGACTCTGGGGCGACTGGGGCAGTTCCAGCAGGTGCGCCAACCGGGTAACCGAGACCGGTTGGTCATTGAAAACGATGGTATCGCAACCTTCAATGGGAAAGATTTCCTCCGGCGCCACCCGCCGCACGCTGTGAACCACATCCAGGGGGACCGCAAACAACTGCCCGTTGGCCGAGGCGATAAAGACCGGAGTGGTGGCCAGGGTGACCGGCAGGGAGATGGTAAAAGAGCACCCCTGCTGCAGCGTGGAGGTCACCTGGATGCGCCCCTTGAGACGCTCCACCTGGGCCCGCACTACATCCAGGCCAACCCCCCGACCGGAAAGGTCCGTCACCATGGCCGAGGTGGAAAAACCGGATTGAAAAATCAGCGAGTACAACTGCTCAGCCGAAAAAGCGGCCAGTGTCTCTTCCGGAAACAGCGCCCGTTTGCGGGCCTGACGGCGAATGGCCTCCAGGTCCAAACCCCGTCCGTCGTCCCGCACCTCCAGCACAATGTGGGTGGCGGTCTGCGAAGCACGCAAAATCACGGTACCCACCCGGGGTTTGCCCAGCTTTTCCCGCAGATCCCCACTCTCCAGGCCATGATCCACGGCATTGCGGATCAGGTGCATCAGCGGACTTTTCATCTCTTCCAGAATCCGTTTGTCCGCCGTCGTCTCGCCCCCTTCAGTCTGCAGCACCACCTCCTTGTCCTGCTGACGGGCCACATCCCGCACCATGCGGGGAAACAGGGCAAACAGGGTGGAAAGAGGCAACAACCGCAAATTGCGGATGCCCTCCTCCAGGGCCTCGGAAACCAGTTCCAGACCCGCCTCATCCTCCACGATACCATGCCGCAACAACAGCAACCGGTTGCCAAACTGCTCGCCGAGCAGCCTGGCCTGCTCCAATCGATCCGCCGGGCCCGCGCCCCGCTCCGGCCCGGCCACCTCGCGCCAGGAACGCTCTTCCCACAGGGCAATGATCTCTTCGATCTCGGTCAGGCGCCGCTTGATACGGGTGCGCACCACGGTCAACTCCCCCACCAACCGCAGCAGGGCATCCAGCTTGTTGGAGCGCACCCGGATCACCGGGGCCGTCTCCTCGCTGCCGGTCAGGGGATCGGCACCCTCCGGGGGCGCCCCGTCGCCCCCTCCGTCACTGCCCGCCGGCGGACCGCCACCCGCACCGGGCTGGGGCAACGCCACCCGGGCCCGCTCCTCTTCCACTGCCGTCGCAACAGCGACCGGCACGCCGCCCGTCACCGGACCGGACGACACCACCGACACCGGCACCACCGGACCGGACGACACCACCGGACCGGACGACACCACCGGCACCGGCACCACCGGACCGGCCGGGGCAGGCGCCACCACCTCGTCCGCGCCCGGCCCAGTCAGCACCGGGTCCGGCACACCGATACGGCGGGCCGATTCCGCCCCGGAGCTCGCCGCCACCGGTTCCGGCATGGCCGCCACCGACCCGGACACCGGGAACGCCAGCGCCGGCGGGGCGACCGGTCGGGCCGATGCAACCGCCTCCCGGTCCACCGGTGCAGGCGGCACGGCCGCCGCTCCCCCACGCGACGCACCCGCAAAAGCCGCCGGCCCGGCGACCGCAGCCGGCTGATTCAGCCGCTGCAGGGCCTCGGGCAAAGTGACCGGGGAGGGCTTGCCGGTCACCGACTCCTCCACCAGGGCCCGAATATCGTCCAGACTATGGGTCAAACGGTCCACATCCGCCGCCGTGAAGATACGCTGGCCCTTGGCGGCCCCCCCCAGAAAATCCTCAAAATGGTGGGCCAGGGCCTCCACGTCACGCACCCCCAGCATGCGGGCCGCCCCCTTCAGACTGTGGGCCTCGCGGAACAGCTCCTTGAGCTTTTCCAGGTCGTCCGGATGCTTTTCCAGATGGAGCAACCCGCTCTCCAGTTGCTGGAGATGCTCCTCGCTTTCGGCGGCAAACAGCTCCCGCAACTCCTGATCTTCGATCATGGCACCGCTCCTGGCTGGACGGTCGGCTGCTCCGGCATCATCAGATCATCCTTTTGAGGGTCTGGGCCGCATCGTTCAACACCTGTACCCCGGTCTTGATCTGGGACATGCCGGCGGCCGTCTCCCGGGTGCCCATGTTGACGGATTGGATCGCCTCGGTCACCTGACGAATGGCCGCCGCCTGCTGCCGCACGTTCAGGGAAATCTGCTGGGCCCCCTGAGCCGCCGCATCCACTGCCTGGGCCACCCCCCGGAACGACTCCGCCGTGCTGTGGGAACTGGTCATGCCACTCTCCACCGCCCGATTGCCCGCCTCGGTCGCCCGGACCGTCTCACCGGTCGCCTTCTGGATCTCGCTGACCAGACCATGGATGCGGCCTGCCGACTGCTTGCTCTCGTCCGCCAGCTTGCGCGTCTCCACCGCCAGGACCGCAAATCCCTTGCCATGCACCCCGGCCCGCACCGCCTCCACTGCGGCATTGACCGCCAGCATCCGGGTCTCATTGGCAAAATCGGTCACCAGTTCCGTGATGCTGCGGATCTCCCCCGTCTGTTCGCTCAACTGACGGATGCGCTGGGCAATGTCATCCACGGTATCCTGGGCAACCACCATGTTCTGCAAGGTCTCTTCCACCTGGGAGAGACCCTGGTGGGCCAAGTCCAGCGCCTGCTGCGCCCCGCCCGCCGCCCGGGTCGCCTGCTCCGCCGATTGCCGGGAGGAGGCATCCAGCTCCTCCATCGTCGTCGTGGTCTCGGTCATCGCCGCCGCCTGCTGGCTGGCAATCCGTTCCTGCTGGTTGATGCTGGCCGCCATCTGACTGGCCGCCGACGACAGCATGTTGACCACCGTCTGCAACGGCAACCGGGTGGACCGGCTCAACCAGAGACTGAACACGACGCTGGCCAGCAGGACGGCCAAAGCAAGCAGAATGGTCCGGTCCCGGGTCTGCTGCGCATTCAACATGAACTGCTGCGCCTTCTGGCCGGCGAACGCGGCAACATCACTCACCGTCTGATCCAGGCGGGCCACCTGCTGTTCATCCTCTTGCAGCAGGGCAGACAAATGGCGAATCCTGTCCGGGTCGCCCGCCTGCTGCACGGCAACCAGCTTGTCCCGCACCCGCATCCACTCGGTCAACAACTGCTGGGCCAGTACCACCTTCTGCTTGTCCCCCAGAAAACGTTCCTCGATGGTCTTGAAATCCAACACCACCTGGGCATGCCGGTCATCCAGCTCCTGGATGAGCTTGTCCAGTTCCGGAATACTGCGCACCAGTTCCACCCGTTCGATCAGGACATGCATGTGGGTGATCTGCTCGGAAATACGCAGGGCCGCGGTATTGACCAGGAAGGGATGGTTGTACAGTTTGTCCGTCAGATCGGCCAGTTGGATCATCTGGACAATGCCGAACCCTCCCATCAGGACCAGCAGGGCGACCAGCATGCGCAGACCATTGACCAGGCGCAGCTTGACTGCAAATGTTCTTGCCGACGGTTTTTCCACTGAATGTCTCCCGATTCATCCTTCAAACCATCTTCTGCAACGTCTGGGCTGCCTCGTTCAAGGTGCGAATGCCCTCCTTGACCTGGGACATGCCGGCCAGGCTCTCTCTGGCCCCGGCGTTGACCGATTTCATGGCCTCCACCACCTGCCGGATGGCCACCGATTGCTGGCGGATATTCAGAGAGATCTGCTGGGCCCCCTGGGAGGCCGTCCCCATGGATTGGGCCACCTCGCGGAAGGTCTCCGCCGTGTTCTGGGAGATGGTCATCCCTTCGTCCACCGTCTTGCTCCCCTCTTCGGTGGCCATCACCGTGCTGTTGTTGGCCCGCTGCACCTCCGCCACCAGGGCATTGATCTTGCCGGCCGACCGCTTGCTCTCATCCGCCAGTTTGCGGGTCTCCATCGCCAGCACCGCAAACCCCTTGCCATGCTCCCCCGCCCGCACCGCCTCGACCGCCGCATTCATGGCCAACATTTTGGTCTCATTGGCAAAATCGGAGACCAGATTGGCAATATCCCGAATCTGCCCGGTCTTCTCGCTCAACAACAAAATTTGCTGGGCAATGGCCTCCACCTTGGTCTTGGCCTTGTCCATGCTGGCCATCGTCTCCTCCACCCGGCTCATGCCGAACTGGGAGAGTTCCAGCGCCTTGTCCGCACTGTTGGCCGCCACCTCCGCCTGCTCCGCCGATTGCCGGGCCGAGGCCCCCAGCTCCTCCATGGTGGTGTTGGTCTCGTTCACCGAGGCGGCCTGCTGGGCAGCCACCCGCTCCTGTTCCGTCAACGACGCCGCCATCTGCGCCGAAGAGGAGGAAATGACATTGATCACCTGCTGCAGGGGATGACTGAGGCTGCGGGCAAAAAACCACCCCACCACCAGCACCACCACTGCACAGACCGCGCCCACCCCCAGCACGGCCAGGTTCAGCGCCTCCACTGACGCAAAAGCCTCCGCCTCGGCCACGACACTGACAACAGCCCATTGCAGACCGGGAATCGTTATCGGTCCATGGCTGGAGAGCACCGGCACCCCGCCCGCCCCGCTCCGCAACCCCGAGCCCGCCACCCCCGCCACCGCCTTCTCGATAAAAGCATCGCTCTTGGGTTGGCCAACCCGGCCCTGGACGGTCACCCGATTGCTGCGATACGAGATGAGATCCCCCGTCTTGCCCACCAGATAACTCTCCCCCGTCTGGCCCATCCCGGTCCGGTCCTGGGTGATGGTGTCCAACGCCTCGGCGGACAGTTGCAGGACCACCACCCCCAGCCACTCTCCGTTCCGCTTGATCGGCGCTCCGACAAAGGCCGCATGGGCCCCTTTCGAGGGGGCATACGGGGCATAATCTTCCAGGACACTCCCGCCCTTGGCCTTGGCAAACAGACGGGCCAAACCGCTGCCCTGCAACGCACCGTGCAACAGATCCTCACCCAGGTCCGACTCCCGGGCCACCGAAAAGACCACCTTACCCTCCGCATCAATCAGCATCAGATCGTAATATCCGTACTGCTTCCTGAAGGTTTCCAGAAAATGGGTCAGGGGGGTCTGGACCGCCGTCAACCACTCCGGGCTGCCTATCTTGCGGCCACTCTTCAGAAAATCCTGGTCGATGCGGCGCGTCGACTTCAGGGTTTCCGCCACCGCCACCGTCTCGGCCAGCACGGTCACATCATCCAACCGTTCCCGGAAATATTTTTCCACCTGCTGCTTGTGGGACTCCCGGACGGCATCCAGCATGGCATAGGATTTGGCCCGCAACGCCTCGCCCGCATGGCGGTTGAGCAACACGCTGACGACGAGCAGTGGCACCAGACCAAACAACAGGAACAGGCTGATCAGCTTGACCGACAAACGCATTTTCATCGTTGCAATCCTTGTCTCATGAGACCATTGGTTACACTTCTTCGTTCACCAGCAGGGCGGCATTGGCCAGAATGGCCTGCAGGTTTAAAATGCCCAGCATGTGCTTGCCATACGGCACCGCCCCCTGCAAATGCTCACCCCGCAGGCGACTGGCCGCTGCCGGTGTGGCCGCCAGTTCGGTGGCGGGAATATGGATGACATCAATCACGTCGTGCACCAGAATCCCCACATCGTGATGGCCCATGGATACCACCACGGCCTTTTCCATGGTCTGATCCGTCCCGGCATCGGTCACATCCAACACCTGACGCAAATCCACCAGGGTCAACACCTCGCCCCGCAAGTTCATGCTGCCGGCGATATGGGGTGGGCAACAGGGCACGGGCGTCACTTTGTTGACCTTGGCAAACCCGGTCACCCCCCGCAGCTCCACCCCCAGCATCTCCCCATGCAGGCGGATGATGGCCAATGAAAGCAGGGCGTCCGTCTCCTGCTGGTCGGGCCGCTGCCGCAGTCGCCGGGCCCGCTCGCGGAACACCGGCTGGGCCGCCGCATCGAAGGTCGGATGGAACCGTCGCCGCCACGTCGGCGGCTCCGTCCCGGCCGGTCCCTCCTCTTCCCCCGACTCCACCATCCAGTCCGCCGGCTGTACATGCAACAGATGGTCCATGGCCAGCAACATGACCAGCTCTTCCCCCACCTTGGCCACCCCCTGGACCATCCGGTAGCGCCGTCCACCCCCCCCCTCCGGCCACTCACCCATGACCGCAGCCTCTTCCTGGGCCTCAAAGCGTGGCGCAGATTCCCAATCGGTCTCGGCCAGGGTGACAATTTCCCGCACCTCGTTGACCAGCAGGCCCAGCAGCGGAATGGGAATCTGGGTCGTGCCCGGCTGTTCCAGGACCACCACGGCATCGGACAGGGCATAACAACCCGGCGAGGAACGCCCCATCCGACTGTTCAGATCCAGCACCGGCACCACCCGGCCACGCAGGTTGATGACCCCCACGATAAAAACCGGCGCATCCTCCATGGGGGTGATCTCGGGCAGGCGCACCACCTCCCGCACCAGACAGGCTGCCACCCCGTACAGGGTCCCCGTCAGGTTGACAATCAAATATTCAGGGTTGTGGTCGGATGCGTGCATGGTCCGCCTGGCTGGTCGGTTGAAAGGGGCGTACGGGTCGGTCCAACGGGGCATTGTGGCGGTTTTTTCCAGCTTTGACAAACTGTTTTTTCTACCATCCCCTCGCGGTCAAAAGGCCGAGCGCGGTCATGGCCAGCGACCCCAGCAGATGAGCACCCGCCACCACCAGGGCCCACAGATAGGCCTGTTGCGACAACAATCCCACCACCTCGGCAGAAAACGTGGAAAAGGTGGTCAACCCCCCCATGAAACCGGTAATCACAAACAGACGCCACTCCGGCGACAGGCTGGCATGTTGGGCGAAGAGGGCCACGGCCACCCCTACCAGATATCCCCCTAGCAAATTGGCGGCCAAAGTGCCCAACGGCACGGACGGCAGCAGCGGATTGAGCACCAGCCCGAGCCACCAGCGCAACCACGCCCCCAGGGCCGCCCCCAGGCCAACGGACAATACGGACCACGGTTCCATTACCCAAGCCTCGCTTCATATCCATGGGACAACACAGCCGGTCTGACAGGTGGACACCAGGATTCAAAGCAAAAAGCGGGTATGACAGGTGGACACCAGGACTCAGGGCCATTCGCCAGCTTGCCTGCGGCGCATGTTGCAAAGGCCGCAGCAAAAACCGGCTGCGGCTCTCTTGATTCGCCAGCTTGCCTGCGGCGCATGTTGCAAAGGCCGCAGCAAAAACCGGCTGCGGCTCTCTTGAAAAGCAACAGCAAAGTCAACAGCAAAATCCCAGGGCGCTGCCCTGGACCCGCCAGGGGGGTGACCCCCCTGGACCCGCAGCACTTACCGACTGCCGGCCTCCACCGATTCACCCAGCAGTTTTTCCAACTGCGCCACCAGTTCCTTGACCGTCCATTCCTCATAATGCTCCACCCGCTCGTCCGCACCCAGACCGCGCAGGACATCCAAAGCCCCCAGACGCATCTGTCGGGCCCGGTCCGGGATGCCCTCCTCCTGGTAAAGGGTGGCCAGATGCAGATAGGCCGGCACATGGGCATGATCCAGATAGAGGGTCTTGTTCAGCAAATCCCGGGTCTGCGCCAGGTCACCCCGGTCATGGAGCAGACTGGCCAACAAAAAGTGCGGCTCGGCCGCAAACGGTCGATGCCGCAGCGCGTCCCGACAGCAACCCTCCGCCTTGACCGTCTCACCCAGGTTGGCATGACAGCGCGCCAGCAACAGACACACATCTCCCGCCACCGCCGGTACCTCCCGCAGCCCGTCGGCCAGACGAATGGCCTCTCCGTACCGCCCCTGCGCCAACAGGACCCGCGCCTCCCGCAGCCCCTGCTCCGCCGATGGACCCGACGGCCTGGCAACCGCCGCCTGCGACAACCCGGCTCCCCGTCCGGCAGACGGCAAGGCAAAACGCGCCCCGTCTCCCCGACCCATCAACGGCACGGCAGGCCCAGACACGCCCACACCCCGCCGGACGGCAGCCGCCGTGTCGGTTGGCCGGGTCCGACCGGACACCGGCACCGGCTCGGCAGACGACAGCGCCGCCATCCGCTGCCGCCGCGTCACGGGCCGGGGATCGCCCGCCATGGGTCGCTGGAAAATGACCGAATCGGGAAACTGCCGAATCTCCAACGGCAAAACACCAGAGGCCACCAATTGGGATACCGGCTGCTGCACCTCCGCATGACCGGTCAACACATAACCGCCCGGTCGCAGAGAGGCGGCAAAACGCGCCATGATGCCAGCAATGGCATCATGGCTGAAATAAATGAAAACATTGCGACAAACAATCAGATCCAGATCCACCAGACCCCGGACCGGGTCCGGAAACAGCTCCTTGATCAGGTTCAAACGCTCAAAACTGACCATCTCCCGCACGGACCGGTCCAATTGCCACTCCCCCTGGCGGCGGTGAAAATGGCGCCCGACCACCTCCTCCGACACTCCGCGAAAGGCCCAGCGGCTGTACCGTCCATCCCGGGCACGCTGCAGGGCATATTCATTGATGTCAGTCCCCCTGATCGACACATCCCACGACCCGGCACCAGCCAACAGAAGCTGCAACATGATCGCCAGCGAGTAGGGCTCCTCACCGGTCGAACAGCCGGCACTCCAAATCCGCAACGTCCGCTCTGCCGCCCGCAGACGCAACAGCCCGGGAAAAATCACCTCGCGCAGCAGACGCATCTGCCCGGCGTCCCGGAAAAAATAGCTCTCCCCGGTGGTCAGTTCCAGCACCAGTTCCCGCCACTCCGCCTCGCCCGCCGCATCCTCCCCGGTCAACAGCGCCAGGTAACGCTCCTCCGTCCCGACCCGGGTCACCTGCAGCCGCCGGCTCAACTTTTCGCGCAAATAGGGCAGATCGTGTTCCGGAATGATCAGACCGGTATGGGCGCCGATGACCCGGCAGAATTGATCCAGGAGCGCATCCATGCTCATCAGGTGGGCAACTCGCTCAACGTCCAGTACAGGTTGATGGTGCGAATCACTTCGACAAACTGGAGATAATCCACCGGTTTGACCATATAGCCCGCCACCCCCAGATTAAAACTCCTGGCCCGGTCCAACTCATCCTTGGAGGTCGTCAAAACCACTACCGGAATGGTGCGCAGCGGTTCCTCCTGCTTGATGACATTCAAGAATTCGATACCGTTCATGCGGGGCATGTTCAGATCGAGGAGAATGATGCAGGGCTGTTCGTTGTTCGTGTCACGGAGCCAAGCCAGTCCCTCCTCGCCATTGCCCACCACTGCCACCGGGTTGTTGACGTGAATCGTCTTCAAGGCCCGCTTGACGGTCATCGCATCAACCCGATCATCTTCCACCAACAAGATGGTCTTCATCCCCTTCATGATTGCCAACTCCTCAGTCATCGCCAACCACCTGGACAGGTGTCCTGGGCAAGGTGAATTCAAACAGCGTACCCACAACCGGTTGCACCGCCTGTTCGCCATCCGCCGGCGGACCGGGGGGCGGTGAGCAGACCCGAATCTGACCCCCATGCAGCTCGACAATCTTCTTGACCAGGGTCAAACCGATACCCGTGCTGCCGTAGGCGTCACCGGCATGCAGGGTTTGAAAAATCTGGAAAATGCGCTCGTGATCCTTGGCAGCGATACCCGGTCCGTTGTCCTGCACACCAAACCGGTACACCGTCTCCTCCTCCACACAGGTGATGACGATTTCTCCCCGGGGTTTGTCCAGGAACTTGATGGCATTGGAGATCAGGTTCTGAAACACCTGACTCATGCGCACCTTTTCACATACCACCACCGGCAGACGGGTCACCACCCGCACGGCAATATGGGCAGGCGGGGCCAGCAGATCGATCACCTCGGTCACCAGCTTGTTCAGGTTGACCGGCACCATCTCTTCGCGAATGCGCCCGATCCGGGAGTAGTGCAACACCCCCTCGATCAACTGGTCCATGCGCCGCACCCGCCCCTGCAGCAGATCCAGTTGCTCCCGCCCGTCGTCATCGAACAGGGGACCATAATCCTCGGCAATCCATTGCACCAGGGAGTGAATGGCCCGCAACGGCGCCTTCAAATCGTGGGAGACGATGTAGGCAAACTGTTGCAGCTCCTGGTTGGTGCGCTCCAGATCCCGGATCAACCGTTCCCGCTCTCCTGTGTTCTCCATCATGACGACACCTTTCACGGATTTTTCGGCAAAGTGAACAGGAAGGTGCTGCCCTCACCCAACCGGGAGGTCACCCAGATCCGTCCACCAAACTTGTGCACAATCTTGCGCGCCAGCGCCAGCCCCATGCCGGAGGTCTCCTGGTTGTCCCGCGCCTGCAGGGTCTGAAACACCCCGAATATCTTCTCAAAGTGCAATGCATCAATCCCGGGGCCATTGTCACTGACCCGGAACTGCCACCAACCGCCCACACCGGTGGCCAGCGGCGTGGGCAGCTCCGCCCCGGCCGCCGCCGGGACCTCCCCGGAAACGGCCTCCTCCTCCAGGCCCTGCGCCGTCGGGGCCTCCCCCACCCAGGCAATGCGCACCACCCCCAACGGCTTGTCCATGAAACGGATGGCATTTTCGATCAGACTGTGAAAAATTTGCTGCGCCCGCCGGGGCTCAAAGCGGATCGTGGGCAGCGGCGTCTCCACCACCACCTCCATCGCCTCGGGGGGGGCCAACCCCTTGATCACCTGGTGCACCAGACGATTGAGATCCACCTCCTGCAGGGTTTCATTGAGCCGACTGACCCGGACATACTGCAACAGGGCATCGATCAAGCCATTGAGCCGGTCGGCACGCCCCTGCAGCAGCTTGACCAGATCCAGCCCGTCCGCCCCCAACCGGTCGGCATAATCGGAAAAAAGCCAACTGGTCAGGGAACCGATGGCACGAAACGGCGCCTTGAGATCGTGCGAAATGATATAGGCAAAATCGTTCAACTCCCGGTTGGCCGCCTCCAGTTCCCGCAGGGTGGCCGTCTGCGCCACCTCCATCTTTTTGCGCTCGGCAATCTCCGCCTGCAAATTCTGGTTGACCATCTCCAGACGGGCCGCCTGATCCACCAGACGGGCATTGAGCATTTTCAGCTCCAGGTGGTTGTCCATCAACTCCTTGTTCTGTTTGACCGCCTTCTGGTAGGTGACCAGCAGCAGATCCAGCACCTGACGACGACTGGAGGTGATGGTATAACTGCGACCGGCAAAAGAGATGGCAATCCCCTCCTCGGCCTGCTCCCCCCGCCCCGCATCGGCCAGCACCTGCCGGATGCAGGCCAGGAGATGGGGACCATCCCAGGGCTTGGTCAAATAGTTGTCCGCACCCACAGACAACCCCTCGAGAATCTCCTCAGGATTGGTCAGGGCCGTCAACAGCATGACCGGAATCTGTTTGAGACGCTCATCCTGCTTGAGGGTACGACACAGGGTGAAACCGTCCATGCGCGGCATGGAAACGTCGCTCAATATCAGACGGGGGGAGAGCCGGCCAGCCTGCTCCAGCCCGTCCAGCCCATCCTTGGCCGTCGCCACCACAAAACCGGATTCCTGCAAAAAACGTTTCAGTTTGAATGCCTGGGTCGGGGAATCCTCGACGATCAGAATGCCCTCGCCCGCCTGCCAGGCCGGGGCCGATCCCCCGGCGGCTGCCGCCGTCTCCGGCAGTGCCTCCATCGGCCCAGGCAAATGGGCCACAGCGGAAGAACCGGCTGCCAACCGGGATCGATCCGTTCCGCACCCCTGCTCTGCCTCTCCCTTGCCCAGCAGCACCTGCAAGGCCTGGGCAATGACGCTGCAGGGCAGGAGATGGTGCACCGTGCCCATCTCCAGCAGACGGGCCGGCAGATCAAAGACCAGGGCAGAGGCCTCGTCCATGGCCAGGGCATATCCCCCCGCCCGGGCGATCGCCTCCAGTCCCCGGGCACCATCCTCGCCGGTCCCGCTCAACAGCACGCCGATCACCAGGGAACCCAGATGACTGGCCACCGACTCCATGGCCACCAGGATGGAGGGCATGTCACCCCGTTGGCCATAATAGGAGAGGGAGGGCACCGCCGAGGCCAGCGAGGTGGCCAGCCGGCCATGGGCATCCACCAGCACATGCTGACCCACCGGCGCCAGGTAGACCGAACCGGCCATCGGCACCTCGCCATGGGTGGCCGTCTGCACCGGCATCTGCGTCACCTCCCCCAGCCAGCGGGGCAACAGCGGCTGCAGGACCGGGTGGATGTGCACGATACACACAATGGCCACCGGAAAATCCACCGGCAGGGCCGCCAGAATTTCTCGCAGGGCACTGACGCCCCCCAGACCGGCCCCGATCACCACCATGTTGACCGCCGGCAAGGCCGCCAGCGGCATGGCCGAACTGACCGGAACAGTCGGTGACCCATCCAGCGCCCTGTCACCGCAGGCCGGGTCGGGAAGCTCGTCCAGCCGCGCCAGGACACGGAGCTTGCTGGTCAACTCCCGGGAAAACTGCCCCACATCCTCGCTGCGCCACGCCAGGGGCTCCAGAAACAGATCCAGGGCGCCCCCCTCGAACAGGCGAAACACCGTGGCGGCATCGCCGTCACGCAACGCCTCGGCACCCACCACCAGCACCGGACGGGGATGGCGCTCCATCACCGCCTGCACAAAAAGATGGCTGTCCATCTCCAGCAACTGCAGGCCGACACAAACGACATGCGGATCCTGTTCCGCCACCAGGCGCAACGCCTCCTGGCCGCTCCGCACCCCACCCACCACCCGGATGAGGGGAACAGTCGCCAACGCCCGCTTCAGCAATGCCAAAGTCAGGGCCGAGGCATCCACCAGCAGGACCCGGATGGGATTCGGCTCGTTGTCCCGCATGCCGGTTCAGACCCCGGTATCCGCAGAGACCGACGGCCCGGCCGATGCACCCGGTTGCTGACCGTCCGTGCCACCATGGACGATATGATCAATCTTTTGTTTGGTGATGGGTTTGGTCACATAATCCGTGCAGCCGTCGTGGTAGTAGGATTTCATGGCCTCTTTCGGGGAGTCCAGGGCCGTCACCATGATCACCTTGACCTCATGCCGCGAGACGATCCCCATTTCTCCCTCCTTCTTGCGAATGGCCTGCACCGCCTGGTGACCATCCATGTTCGGCATCATGATATCCATGAAAATCATGTCGTACGGCGCATTTTCGGCATGGGCCATCAGGAAGGCATCCACGGCCTCCCGGCCATCGATGACCATGTCCACCGTTCCGTGCGCCTCCAGCAACCGGCCCATCAGTATCCGGTTGTTGAACTCATCATCCACCACGAGCATTTTCATGCCTTGTCACTCCATTCCCGGTTCAAGGGACGCGATCACGAGGCAGGCCCGTGCGGGTCATCCCCGTTCTCAGACAGCCTGTCAAACACATGACGTAATTGTTCAAAACGACTCCGCGCTCCCGGCAAATCTCCGCGCCGGGCCGCCAGCACCACATGAAACGCCTTGCTGCGGACCTCACTGTCCGCAGAGAGCTCCCGGATCTTGCCACTGTGCTGGGCCGCCTGGACCAGGTCTCCCCGGATCAGGGCCTGTTCCAGTTTGGCCCACCACCCGGACAGACCGGCTGCCGCCCGGGAGGCCGTTCCGGCCCCTGTCCCCTCGCTGGTGGAGCCCCCGAAAGGCAGCGTGGTCTGGACGGCGGCGGCCGTGCTCCGTTCCAGGGTCAGATGACAGAAAAAACGGCTGCCCTGCCCCGGCACACTCTCCACCCCGATCCGTCCGCCCATCAGCTCGACCAGGCGTTTGCTGATGGCCAGGCCCAGCCCTGTCCCGCCAATCTTGCGGGTGGAGCTGCCGTCCACCTGGGTGAACACCTCAAAAATGGTCGCATGCCACTCCGGAGAGATGCCCATGCCGGTATCCGCCACCGTCACCGTGAAAGAGACCCCGGTCGGCTGACCGTCCAGCCCGGGTGACCCCGACAGACCACCGCCCGGCCCGGGCGGCGCATTGCCAGTCGGTGCCTCGGCGGCATGATCGTCGGGCGTCACCTCGATGGTCACGCTGCCCTGTTCGGTAAACTTGACGGCATTGACGGCCAGTTGCTGAACCACCTGCCGCAGATGAAAGGGATCACCCAGCAGGTGGGTGCACAGGTGGGGATGCACGCGCCAGTCGACCTGCAGCCCCTTCTCCCTGGCCTTGGGTGTAATCAGATCGACCACCTCCACCAGCACCTGGCGCAAATCAAAAGGCACCCTGGCCAACGCCAACCGGTTGGTTTCGATGCGGGCATAATCGATGATGCCATTCAGCAGGTTCAGCAAGGTCTGGGAGGAATCCTGGACGATACCGAGAAACATCTGGCGTTCGCCAGGATCGTCGCTGTGGCGCGCCAGATCGGTCATGCCGATGATGGCATTCATGGGGGTGCGCAACTCATGGCTGACGTTGGCGAGAAATTCGCTTTTGGCCCGGTTGGCGGCCTCGGCCCGTTCCTTGGCATCATACAGGGCCTCTTCCATCCGTTTGCGCTCGATCACGCCCGCCAGGGTATCGGCAATGGCCATCAAAAACGCGGCCACCTCGGCAGAATAGGGCTCTCCGGCCGGCACCTGCAGCAGCCACAACCCCAACGCCCGGGAACCGGAGACGATGGGCGTGCGATAGAGGTTGGGCCCATCCGCCGGCGCATCAGGCGCCCCGGTCGCGGCGTCGTGCCGCTCGAAGACCACCCCGGACTGCAACAGGCAGGCAGCGGGTTCGGGCGCGCCCTGGACATGCTGCCGGAAAAAATGCATCTGTCGTTGCAACAGCGCCTGATCCAGATCCTGACAGGTGCCGGAAAACAGTTCGGAGTCCGGCGTGCCATCGGACAGGAAGATGCACCCCCGCGCCCCGTGCGACAACCAGGGAATCGCCAGCACATGACCCAGAATGCGTTCCAACTGGGCCTTGAGGGGAATGTCCTGCAGGGAGATGCGCAGGACGGCATTGATGGTGCTCTGCAGATCCTGGTTGCGGCGCACCCGTTGCTCGGCCAGTCGGTGATCCAGCGCCTGCTGCACCACCACCGGCAGCAGGTTCAAATAGTTGCGTTCCCGATCCTTGATCAGATAATCATAGGCGCCGGCCTTCATGGCCTGGATGGCCACCGCCTCGTCCCCGCCCCCCGTGACCACGATGACCGGTGCCCCCTGGACCCACTCGAACAGCTCCAGCGCCACCCCGTCACCCAGACGATAGTCTGCCACCACCACCTCAAAACAGCCCTCTGCCAGCCGCTCCCTGGCCTGCAGCAACGAGTCCACCATGGTGGCCTGAAAAGCCAACCGCTCTTTTTTCAGCAGTCGCTTGAGCGCCATCTGGTCGACCGGATCGTCTTCCACAACCAGCAGGCGGCAAACAGGGTTCTCCATCTTCGTCGGTCTCCCGCTACGCGGATCGGGCTGCCCGCACCCGGTACAGACCGATTATTGCCGATCACAGGGACAAATACAACATGCCGCCCGAACCGGCCCGCCGTTTTTCCACCCGCCACGGGCCATCCTTTCCCCCTGACGATCCTGATCATCGTTTCGTCCGGCAAAGTGTCAGCGCCAGCTTGCCCGCAGCGCATGCTGAAAAGGCTGCGGCAAAAGGCGGCTGCGGCTTTTTTGAAAGTCAACGGCAACAGCATCGGGTAGGAGGCGGGGTCGCCCCCGCCGTCCTCCCACACCACCGTACATACGGTTCCGTATACGGCGGTTTATGCAGCACCTTGAAGTCGTCGT
>JAMOAX010000144.1:0-7162 GCA_039908555.1 Magnetococcus sp. DMHC-8 | reverse complement strand
GTCACCCCCCTGGCGGGTCCAGGGCAGAGCCCTGGGATTTTGCTGTTGCTTTTCAAAAAAGCCGAAGCGGTTTTTGCTTCGGCACCCTCAGCATGCGCCGCAGGCAATCCGGCGATTCTGGAACGGCTTGTGCCTGTCAAATCAGGTTGGTTGATCAACATGATACAAAAAAAACCTGCCTTGCCAGCCGACTCCCTCCCCCCGGGGCTGGAAAACAACAGCGTTACCTGCCGGCGTCACCCTGTTGGATGCGCCTTTCCTGCTCTTCCAGCCGCTTTTTTTGTTCCTGTATTTTTTGCAATTTCTGTTGTTTTTCCTGCATTTCATGCTTTTTGCTGATCTGTTCCCGGCAGTTTTTCATGGCCTCCCGGTTCTGGGCCGCCTCGACGCAGGTCAGCATGGCTTTGAGATCCTCCACTCTTCTGGCCTTGGCCTTTTCAAAACTGCCCTCCTGTCCCCGCTCCTTGACAGTCCCCTCTTTGTCGGCCCACAGCCATCCCGGCGCCAACAAAACCATCAGGACGGTCAATGACAGCAATCGTTTCATGGTGCAACTCCTTTTGTCTGAAAGGGATGATCACGCCGGTAGCATAGCGCAAAACCGCCTGCGCCAAAAGCGGTTTTGTGTGGTGTACCCGTGCCTGACCCTGTGAGATTGAGCGGTTTTTCGGTCCTCTTCCTCAGCCGTCCGCCAACACTTTGCTCTCCAGCAACCGCATCAGCTCCTCTTCCGTCATCATGCGCACCCCCAATGCCTCGGCATGCTGCCGTTTGGCACCGGGCGCCTCCCCCACCACCACCAGAAAGGTGCGCGCCGACACGGCACCGGACACCTTGGCTCCCAACCCTTCCAGCCGGGCCTTGGCCTCCTGGCGGGTCATGCGGTGCAAAGTACCGGTGATGACCACCGTTCTGCCCGCCAGTGGCTGGTCAACCACCGATGGCTCACGGTGCGGCACGGTCCACCAGTGGGTGCCGTCGACACGACGCAGACGTTCCAGCACAGCCTGATTGTGCTCCTGCTGAAAAAACCGGAGCACCTGCTCTGCCACCACCGGTCCGACCTCCGCCACCCCGGCCAGGGCCTCCCGGTCGGCGGCCAACAGATGATCCATCGTCCCGAAATGGTGTGCCAGATTGAGGGCAATGGTCTCGCCCACCTCACGAATCCCCAAGGCAAACAGGAATTGTCCCAGGTGACGCTGCCGGGCGGCGGCAATGGCGTGCAACAGATTGTCGACCGATTTTTCCCCCAACCGGTCCAGGGCACACAATACCGCCCGATGCCGGGCCAGGTCAAAAATATCTGCCAAGTCCCCCACCAGCCCGGCGCGCATCAGCAGATCCACCACCCGGTCACCCAGCCCTTCGATGTCCATGGCCCGGCGCGAGACAAAATGTTTGATACCCTCCTTGCGCTGCGCCGGACAGGTCAGGCCGGCGGTACAGCGCAGGGCCACCTTGCCTGGCTCCTGCTCCACCGTGGCACCACAAACCGGACAGTGGGTCGGCCAGCCCATGACCGACGTCGCCAGTGGCCGCTCTCCCAGCACCACCCCCACCACCTCGGGAATGACATCCCCGGCCCGCCGCACCACGACCGTATCCCCCACCCGCACATCCTTGAGGGCCAGTTCCTGGATATTGTGCAACGTTGCATTGGCGATCGTCACACCGCCCACCTGCACCGGCTGCAGGCGCGCCACCGGCGTCAACACGCCCGTCCGGCCCACCTGAAAATCGACCCCCAGCAGCACGGTGCTCACCTCCCGGGGAGGAAACTTGTGGGCCGCCGCCCAACGGGGCGAACGGGCCACAAACCCCAGCCGCTCCCGTGCCGCCAGGCTGTTGACCTTGTACACCACCCCATCAATCTCGTAGGGCAGCGCAGCCCGTCTGGCCTCCATGCGCCGGTAATAGTCCAGACAGCCCTCCACCCCGACCACCCGTTCCCACAGGTCGCAGACCGGCAGACGCCACGCCTGCCACTGCGCCAGAATGGCAGCATGGGTGGTCGGCAGCGGCCCATCCCACTGGCCCAGTCCATGACAGAAAAAGCGCAACGGTCGCCCGGCCGTCACCCCGGCATCCAGTTGCCGCAGGGAACCGGATGCCGCGTTGCGCGGGTTGGCAAACGGTTTTTCGCCCCGCTCCCGGGCCTGCCGGTTCCACTGCTCAAACCCCGCCAGAGGCATATAAACCTCCCCACGCACCTCCAACAGCTCGGGAATGGTCCCCTCGCCCGCCAATTGCAACGGCACCACCGCAATGGTGCGCACCTGGGCGGTCACATCCTCGCCCACCTGCCCGTCACCGCGGGTGGCCGCCCGTTGCAGTCGACCCTGCCGGTAGAGCAGTGAGACCGCCACCCCGTCCAGCTTGGGCTCGGCCACGTAGTCGATGGCCTCGTTGTACCCCAGTCCCTCCCGAATCCGCCGGTCAAAGTCACTGACATCCCGATCCTGAAACAGGTTGTCCAGCGACAGCATGGGCACGCCATGCGGCACCTCGACAAAACGACTCAATGGCCGGGCGCCCACCCGCTGGCTGGGCGAATCGGGGGTGACCCAATCGGGAACACGTCTCTCCAGCTCAAGCAGCTCGGCAAACAGCCGGTCGTACTCGCCATCCGTGATCTCGGGATCGTCCAGCAGATGGTAGCGATGGTTGTGGTGGTGCAACAGGTCGCGCAACTCGGCAAGTCGTTGCCGGAGCGACGGGTCTGCAGACGGATCGTTCATGTCGACGGCCCCCACTCTGCCTGGGATGAGAGGGTTCGCCTGCCCTGGCCGCCCACCCAGCGATTGATACGATTGATGATCCGTTTGTGAGTCTGATCGGTCAGGGCGGCATACAGCGGTACGGCCAACAGGCGCGCCCGGAACGCCTGCCAGCCGGGCAGACGGGAGAAAAATGCGGGGTCGACTGTGGGCTGAAACCAGAGCGGCGAGGCAGCATGGATGCGGGATTGATGCAAAAAATGCTGCAGGTCGACTGCGGCCGCCCCGGAGGCCATCGTCAGGAGAAACATTTCCCAGACCCGCCCCGCCGTTGTGCCTTCCGGCAACCGAAACGCCGTCCGGCCATGCAGCAACGACCGATACCGTTCCGCCAGTTCCTGCCGCCGTGCCAGGCGTCCCGCCAGGCTGTGCCATTGGGAGAGCCCCAGGGCACAGGCCAATGCAGCCGGGGGATGCCGACGCAGGCGGCACAACTCGCGCCCCAGGGATTCATCCCGGGTCAACAACAGCGCACTGCCGCCGGCTGCCACCAGGCGATTGCCGCCGAAAAAGCACACCTGCACATCCCCCCAGCCGCAATCAGGCAACGGTCTGATGACCGCCGACAGATCCTCCAGCCAGAAAGGCACCGCATTCCCGGGCCGCGGGGTGGGCAGGCCATAGGGATGCTGACAAAAACCGGCCCGCACCGAACCCGTCCCGGCAGACTCCCCGGCAAACTCCCCCCTGCCCTGCCCCGTGCACGGTTCCACATCCCGCCAGGCAGGATGCAGCCAGAGGGCCGCCAGGGCCTCCGTCCAGACCGGGTCCACAAGGGGGTCCACCCCCACCTGCGCACCGGTCTGCCAGCCCAGAACCGAGCCCAGGGACTGCAACAATTCAACCGGCTCGGCAAAGGCCACCGCCGTGCGCTGCCACATCGCCTCCCAGACCGCTTCCCAGCGCGCCAGCAACGCATCATCCTGAAAAGGGTTCCTGCGCAACTGCCCGCGCACGGCACAGTCATCGTCGACGGTCAGGTCGGCCCGCACCAGGGGCACCCCCTCGGCTGACCGGTTCATCCCGGTCGCCGGCCCGCCGCGGTCATGGCAGAATGCGGGTGGGCAGGCCGTCCAGACTGACCTGGTTGTGGTCCCGCCAATAGGCCCGAATCCCCTCCTCCCCCTTCCTGTCCGCCCAGCGCAGGATCTGCTCCCGCTCCCCCTGGTAGGCAAAAAAGGGCACGCCGTAGCCGCAGGAGGTCTGGACCAGCTCAATGGTCGCCACCACCACCTGCCGCTTGCCCGGCCAGTCGGGAAAATGACCCACCAGGGTCGACCACTCCCCGTCCCGTTCGTGAAACACCCGTCCCTGGCCGTACAAACGCAGAATGAGCGGCTTTTCCTCAAAACTGCAAAACATGACGGTCATCCGCCCGCCATCTTGCAGGTGGGCGGCCGTCTCATTGGCACTGCCGGTCAGATTCAAAAAACAGATCGTATGCGGGTCCAACACACGAAAGGTGTCCACCCCCTTGGGCGACAGATTGATCCGCCCGTCCGCCAGGGCGGTGGCCACAAAGAATATTTTTTGTCCAGCGATGAATTCTCGAACTTCTTCATTGATCTCATTGAAAAATTTTGCCATGCGACCACCCGCCTCCCGCAAGAATTTGCTTTCCAGAACACCAGCAGATCCGTTACCATGGCCCGGTTTCCATCTCACCTACCCACTGTGCATGGGGAAGCCAGACATGACCACACAACCAGCGATCAATCTGCTGCCCACCGCAACCGGGCGCAGCACCGGGCGGACCATCCCCAAAAGGCGGCGGGAACGCCGTATCGGCCATGAACTGTCCAAGACCGGTATGATCGCCTCGCTGACGGTCATCGCCCTCACCGGTTTCCGGATTCTCAAACCCATGTTGCCGGTCCACCCCATCGCCGGCCTGGCCTTCATCGGCTTCGCCCTGTGGCACGTCTACCAGAAAGACCAACGCACCGTCCTGGTAACGGAACAGTCGGAGCAGGACAGTCACTCGCGGTAGCCACAACGATGGACTGGGACCATCAGTCAGGTGCCACAATGATGATCGAGCCCACCATCAGGTTTTGGGCTGGTGGGTACTTCTCAAGCACAACTCCCGCAGTTGCAACGGGTCCACATGGGACGGGGCCTGGGTCAGCAGACAACCGGCCTTCTGGGTTTTGGGAAAGGCGATGACATCCCGAATGGAGTCCACCCCCAGCAAAATGGCCACCAGACGATCCAGACCAAAGGCCAGCCCCCCGTGCGGCGGGGCGCCGAAATCCAATGCCTTGAGCAGAAAACCGAATTTTTCCTCGGCCTCCTCGGCCTCGATGCCCAGCAGGGCCAACATTTTTTGCTGCAGGCGGGGATCATGGATACGAATGGAGCCCCCACCCACCTCCGTGCCGTTCAACACCAGGTCATAGGCCTGGGACCGCACCTCATCCAGTTGCTGCTCCTCAACCACCCCCGACTGTTCCAGACGATGAAGATCCGCCAGGATGGGGGCGGTAAACGGATGGTGCACCGCCACGTGACGGCGGGCCTCGTTGTCCCAGTCCAGCAAGGGAAATTCGGTCACCCAGACAAACGAAAAAGGGGTGTCGTTCAACAAATTCAACTCTTTGCCCACCTTGACCCGCAACCGACCCAGGGATTCGTTGACAATGCTGGCCCGGTCGGCACCAAAAAAGAGAATGTCGCCGATCTGGGCGCCGGTGGCCGCCAGGATGGCCTCCTTCTCCTCTGCCGAGAAAAATTTGACGATGGGCGACTGCCACCCATCCTCCTGCCAGGGACCGTTCAGCTTGATCCAGGCCAGCCCTCTGGCACCATAAATACCCACAAACTCCGTGTAATCATCAATCTGCTTGCGGGTCAACTGGGCACCGCCCGGCACCCGCAACGCCTTGACCAGACCCCGCTCACCCCGATTGCCCGTCTGATTGGCCGCCTGCGCAAACACCTTGAACCCTGTCTGGCGCATGACCTCGGTCAGATCGGTCAACTCCAGGGGAATGCGCAAATCCGGCGCATCCAGTCCGTAACGGGCCATGGCCTCTGCATAGGTCAAACGGGGAATGGGCAACGGCAAGGTCTGCTGCAGCGCCTCCTGAAAAATGCGGCCCATCACCTGCTCGGCCACCGCCATGACCTCGTCCGGGGTCACAAAAGAGAGCTCCAGATCGATCTGGGTAAACTCCGGCTGCCGGTCCGCCCGCAAATCCTCGTCCCGGAAACAACGGGCCACCTGAAAATAACGGTCATACCCGGCGATCATCAACAATTGCTTGAAAAGCTGGGGCGACTGGGGCAACGCATAAAACTGGCCCGGGTTGACCCGCGACGGCACCAGATAATCCCGTGCCCCTTCCGGGGTACTGCGGGTCAACATGGGGGTCTCGATCTCCAGAAAACCCGCCTCGTCCAACGCACGGCGCACGGTCTGGGTCACCCGGTGCCGGAATTGCAGATTTTTTTGCATCGACGGACGACGCAAATCGAGAAACCGGTACTGCAGGCGGGTCGCCTCCCCCACATCCTCGTCATCCAGTTGGAAGGGCAGCGTCTGTGCCCGGTTGAGCACCTCCAGATGATCCACATGAAGTTCCACCATGCCGGTCGGCAGTTTGGGATTTTCCGTCTCCCGGGGACGACGGGCCACCTCTCCTGACACCTGGATCACATATTCACTGCGCAATTCATGGGCCTGCCGGTGTACGACCGGTTGCCGCTCGGGACTGAATACCACCTGCAGCAATCCGCTCCGATCACGCAGATCGATAAAGATCACCCCGCCATGATCCCGCCGACGGTTGACCCAGCCATGCACCGTCACCCGCTGGCCGATGTGACCTTCCCGAATTTCGTCGCAATAACCACTTCGCTTCATGAGCCGCTTCCTTGTGAACCGTGATCACCCCCACCTGCCTCGAGCATCGCATCGGCGTCTGCCAGTTCTGCCGCCGGCTCCTCTGCCTCTGCCGCGTCCGGTTCATCCTCCAGGGACTGCCGCTGCTCGGCCCGGGTCAAAGCATCATTCACCAGATGCTGCATGTAGGCCTGCTCCTCCTCGCGGAAACGGTCGCTGAACTGCAGGGCCCGCCGGTACGACTCCACTGCCGCCTCCCACAGCTCATCAAAATGGGCCAGCATGCCCTTCAGATAATGGTTGAACGGGTTTTTCCCGTCACCCTCCAGGGCGGTGTCCACCCAGGTCGCCGCATTTTCCAGATCACCCTGGTCGATATAAAAGGCGGCCAGCTTTTGCGCCACCTGCCACGCCTTGACCTGCCGCGGCTTGTCATACTCGTCCATGAGAAACTGCTCGCCCTCCTTGTCCCGGCCAGCCTCTACCAGCCACTCGGCATAACGGGCAATCCAGTAATCATACAATAAAAACGGATCGG
>JAMOAX010000013.1:0-31432 GCA_039908555.1 Magnetococcus sp. DMHC-8 | reverse complement strand
GCCTGTAGAGGACTTTCACCTCCAAGTATGTGTGCCATGCCGGGCACACAACGGCAAAGTCCCAGGGCGCTGCCCTGGACCCGCCAGGGGGGTGACCCCCCTGGACCCGAAATCCCGACACAGAGCAGCGGTTGCGGTCAATACACCCCCCGGGTGTTGAGAAAGGCGCCATATCCGCCATCCTCATGGCGGATATGGCCGGTCAACCATCCTGTGAAAAATTGTTTGAAATCATCTTGATGTATATCATCTCGCCGCGGCAGATCCTGCCGGTACATCTGAAGTTGCTCATACAATGCCCGGTGTTTTTCCTGGTGCCCGGCCAATCCCGCGTAGCCGTAGCGCGCCATCAACCGCTCCTCGGCCAGAAAATGGTGTTCGACATGGTCCACCAGGGCGTCCAGCGCATCCGTCAGGGCCTCCCGCTCCTGCCGGAAACGGAGTCTTTCCACGACCACCGAGGCGATTTCCAACAATTTTTTGTGTTGAATATCCATCGGCAACAACTGCACGCTGAGGTCGGCCTCCCAGCGAAAAGCCGCCACGCCGGTGGTGGCATGCAGCACCTGACCGGTCCGCATGAGGTAGGCTTCACGCAGCTTCCAGCGCACGATGGGAATATCCCGCAGCAGACTGGCCGGAATCTGACAGGTGGTGACCGGTTCCAGGGCCACCGGGCGGAACAGGGAGGGGGTATGGAAAACGGCCCACTCCTCGCCGAAGCAGTCCCGCTCCCCCAGGAGATCAAAACGCTGATCGCCCACCAACCGCTCCACCCGACCCGCACGGATAATGTTGAGGTGCGACCGGGTCATCGGGATGACCGCGCCGGACTCGAAGTGTTCTGTCTGGATGGCCTCCACGATCCGGCTCAACACATGGTAGGGCACCCCTTCGTTGAACAGGTGCGTGGATTCGAGAAAATCCCGGTCTTCCCAGGTCCGTTCGATCCGGGCCATCAACTCATTGCGCTGGATCAACTCCCGGTACAGCGCCACGGGAATCCGCAGTGCCCGCACAAAACAGGCGGTCCGGTAGGTGGAGCGCGACGGCAGGTTGTACAGACCGGCAGACTCCCCCACCAGGGCACCGATGGAGAGCCGGTTGAACAGATTGTCGCTGGTGCGTATCCGTTCCACCGCCCCGGTCAGGACCAGGTGAATGTATTGGGGAATGGCACCCTCTTTCAGCAGAATCACCCCCGGATTGCAATCGATGACCGGATTGTTGATCATGATGCGCAAATGGTGCATGGGAAGGGTGGGCAAGGCGCTCTGCAAAAAGGCAAAGGCACTGCGCCGGGCAAAATCGGACTGCCCGACGATCAGGACATCCACCATCCCGTACGGCGCACTGGAACCGATCTCCTTTTCGGCCAGGGTCAACTCCCGGGAAATGTGGGAAAGAAGAATGCGCTCGGAGCGGTCGGTCTTGAAATCCTTGGCCATGCCATGGATCATGCCGCCACCCACATCCAGTTTTTTCAGGTTGACCGGCGTCAGGTATTCCGCCTTGATCCGTTCAAAGTAGCCCCGACTGATGCCCGGCTTGCTGTTGTCCGTCTCGATCATCCCTTCCAGAAGTTCCAGCCCCACCAGGTCCGCAAAGTGGGCATAGGTCTTGTAGCCGTCATCCCACAGGGTGCGAAACAGGAAGACGGTATTCTCGACGGGATGAGGCGAGTTGACGGGTTTGACATCCAATCCGTCCACATCGTTCCAGACCCCCGCCTGCAGATCCCGCACGTCAAAAAACTCACCGAACAGATCCTCCTCGACGGAAAGCAGGGCGGCAATCTTTTTGGTGACCGTGGCCCGCACCAGGGAGGTGGCAAAATATTTGAGCTTGTGACCAGCCCGCATCAGGGTGGTGATCCCGGCGAAATGATCGTCATGGGCATGGGTATGAAAAATGCCCTCGAGCTCGTCGATGTCGACGCCCAGGGCAGACAGGTTGTAGAACAGGTTGGGACCGGCATCGATCAGATAGATCTTGCCCTGGAACATCAGGACGCTGGACATGCTCGGCCGGTTGACATCCCAGCCATCCCCCTCGCCTGCATGAACGATGCTGAAATATTCCCGGGACAGGCACTGGAATCCCAGGGGATAGGCCGATTCATACTGTTCGCCGGTCTCCAGATTGAGATCCACGACGGCCTTTTCCCCCGCGTATGCAAACTCGAACACATTGGTCGCCAGACGCCGGATGAAGACCCCGTTGCGGATGGCCACCACCCCGTCACCCACCAGACAGGCGTCCAGGAAATCCTGGGACAGACGGATCGCGCCGAAGGCAAAGCGCAATTTCAGACGCATCATCTTCCGGGCGGTCTCCGCATCCAGACCGGCCTCCATCATCTCCTCCCGGGAAACCAGGCCGTAATTGCCCCGATAGATGTACTGCAACTGGGCATTGACCTGCTCCGCCAGACCGATCAACAGCGGTTTTTGACCCGTGTTGTTCGGATGGTTGGGCAGGATCAATCCCTGTTTGTAAAGCATTTGCAGGACCGGAAATTCGCCGAGATTGCAGAATTCCCCATTCTGCAACACCACATCGGACAACAGAACGGCGTTGGGACCGGTTTCGCAGGAAATACCCGCCTTTTCGGTCTGACAGATCAAACCCCGTTTGACCAGGTGTTTGACGCTGTCCATGGGACAGCCGCACAGAATCCGGAGATCGGCCTCGGCAATCTCGATCCAGAAGATCCCCTTGGCCACCGTGATTTTTTTGATTTTCCAGTCGTTGGCCATTGTTTTGCTCCGTTGTGGCAAAAGGTTTTCGCTCGCACGACCAACCGCCATTCCCCCGGATCACACTGGCGGGACAAACCGGCGCAGACCATCCCGAAAACATTGAAAACTGGGAGAACGATTGCACTCAACATCCATGTGGGGTGCAATCCGTTTGGCCCATTCCTGTTTCCTGTCCATCACTAGGCAAGACCGTTTGCCGCGCCGACCACCCGCAGCGAGCAAGGCGGACCAGCTGCCCGGATGGATGATGTCGGCCAGGGATTCCCATGTACCAGATTGGGAACCCTGGGCACAAGCGTCCAACGGAGCACGCCTGGCATGGGGATAGGCAGAATACAGCGCCGCTGTGTCGCCCAGAAACCAGGCTTCCAACTCCTGCACGGCGATACGGAACAGACATCTTGGTTGTTTTGGACAATGACGCAACAGTGCGACCAGTTCCTGCTTGAAGATACGGCAATCCGGTCTGTCATCCAGATCGACCAGGACCACAACCATCTCATCCTCCCGCATCCGCTCACCATATACTTTCAATTTTCCTGGAAGAGTATGAAGAAGAGAGTGGTCTTTCCTGTTGACTCGGCCTACGTCACCCTCTGCCGGCAGTTTGCCAATCCCGCGATGCTTGTGAATTTTCCAGGTGTGCGGACACCGGTAGGGACCAACCAGCCTGGGCATGAGGATGGAGAGGGTCACCAGATCGGCCTGACCCTCCACGAGAATCTCGAAGTGCATGGCTCACCTTGCTTCCAGATAATCACTGTACCACAGGGCGCCCAGCGGCTGCCCCTCGTCCACCATTGCCCTGACATAATCAAACTCGCTGGCGCGCGTGATTCTGGAAAAACCATCCTCCCCCTTGTCCAACACCCAGACCTCCTCCGGGTCCAGGGCGTCCACAAAATAGGGTTGGTGCGTGGTGATGAACACCTGCGATCCCCCCTTGCGACCCGTCGCATGCGCACGAAATTCCTGGGCCAGGGTTTCCAGCAGTTTATGGTAGAGACCGTTTTCCGGCTCTTCGATGCACACGAACGGCGGCGGGGCAGGGTCCTCCAGCAGCAGCAGGTAGGCAAACACCTTCAAGGTGCCGTCGGACATTTGCTGGGCATAAAAAGGGTCTCTGAATCCCCGGTCATTAAAACGCAAAAGCAGTCTGCCATCCGGCGATTTTTCGGTCTCGATCCGCTCAATGCCGGGAATACGGTCGGCAATCCGGTTGAGTATTTTCTGGAAACGCTCCCTGTGTTCCCGCTCCATGAACTGCACAACATTGCCCAGATTGTCCCCATGCAGGTTCAAATGTTTTTGCGGGCCTGCCATGGGCAGACCCCGGGCGGCATCCGGGGTGAAATAACTCAGATACCAACCCTCGATAAACCGGCGAAAGGCGGCAATGCGCGGATGCTGTTTTAACGATCCCAGGGTGGCAATGCCCAGTTTTCTGACATCCGACAGTTCAACCTGTTCCGTTGCGGCACTCTCTGTCGTGGATTGGTTGATCCATTCGAAAACAAGTTGGCGGATGTCAATCTTTTTGTCGGTTTCATCAATCTGTGCTCCCTCCTGCTCCCCTTTCCAGACCACCCCTGTGCCGGCATTCAGGACCAGGAAGGAAAAAGGACAGCCATGCCGTTGGTTGAGCCTGCGCTGTCTGAGCCGTTCCCTGAGCACATGGGGACGCCCTTGCCCGTCCAGATCGATCGCCAGTTCAAAGGTGATCGGCCTGGCACTGCTCTCTTCGCGGTAGTATACCATAAACTCGATAGGGCCTTCCTCCCCCTGAGAACGAATTTTTTCAAACCCGCCCCGACCCCGCATGTCACACGCCTCCTCCACCCCTGCCTTCAGGCAGTCCGCCAAAAAACCGAAGGCGTCGAACAGGGTGCTCTTGCCAACCCCATTCTTGCCAATGACAACGCTCATGGGACTCAGCGGAGCAGACTGCTGTTCATTCCATAGCTTGCCCAGGGTGACATTGCGCAGGGAACGAAAATTTTTAACCTGGAAACCCTCGATCTTGGCCATTGTCTGCCTCCTCTGCACACGCTGCTGCCCGGTCATCCGTCTCCACTGTCCCAACTGTCTTCAATGTTGCGCCTGCCCTCGCATCCGCTCCACAAAACGCTGAAAGAGGGAATGGGCATCGTGGGGACCGGGAGAGGCTTCGGGGTGATACTGGACAGAAAAGACCGGGGCATGCCGGTGGGCCACCCCCTCCACCGTGCCGTCGAACAGGGATTCATGGGTCACCTCCAGCTCCGCCGGCAGACTCTCCCGACGCACCATGAAGCCGTGATTTTGCGCCGTCACCTCCACCCGGCCACTCTGCAGATCCAACACCGGATGATTGCCCCCCCGATGGCCGAATTTCATCTTTTCGGTCGTCGCCCCCAGCGCCAGACACAACATTTGATGCCCCAGACAGATGCCGAACAGGGGCAGGTCCGCCGCCACCAGCGCCCCGATGGTGCGAATGCCATGCCGGACCGCATCGGGATCACCCGGACCGTTGGACAAAAAGACCCCGTCCGGCGCCATGGCCAGGATCTCCGCCGCCGGGGTGGTCCCGGGCAACACCGTCAGCGCGCATCCGGCACTCACCAGGGAACGTAAAATATTATACTTGACCCCGAAATCGAGCACCACCACCCGGCAGGTCCGCCCGGTGCCCGCCGATCCGTCAGGCCCCGCGGCGGCCAGCGCGGGAGGGCGCCAGACCGCCGGCTTCCAGGCCGGCAATCCTTCCAACCAGGGATGGGCCTCCGTGCAACCCACCTCCCCGGTCAGATCCATGCCCGCCAGCCCGGGCCAGGCCCGGGCCCGGGCCAGCAACAACGACTGGTCAAATTCCCGGGTGGACAACACCCCCCGCTGGGAACCATGATCCCGCAGATGGGTCACCAGCGCCCGGGTGTCGATCCCCTCGATGGCCGGAATGTCATGACGACGCAAAAACGTGCCCAGGCTCTCCCGTGACCGCCAGTTGGAGGCCAACCGCGCCGACTCCCTGATGACAAAACCCCGAATCCAGGGACGGGCCGACTCCATGTCCTCTGGATTGATGCCCACATTGCCTATCTGGGTACAGGTCATGGTGACGATCTGCCCGGCATAAGAGGGATCGCTCATGATCTCCTGATAACCGGTCATGGAGGTGTTGAAACAGACCTCCCCCACCTGCTCCGTCGCGGCCCCCACGGAACGTCCCTCAAAACGACTGCCATCCTCCAACACCAGGACCGCCCGCTCCATCCCTTGCACCATGGCCATCTCCCCTGTCTGCTTTCACAGTTCCTGCATGCTGGTGTACAACCGCTCGGCCGCCAGCAGTACAAAATAATTCTTGCCAAACCCGATCCGATCACCCACCCTGAGTTCCCTGGGCACGAAAGGAGTCAGTTTGACCGCATTGACCGAGGTCCCGTTGGCAGAACCCAGGTCGCTGATGGTCAGTTTGTCCTCCTTGAACTCCAGGCGTGCGTGCTGTTTGGAGATGGTCGGGTCGTGCATGCGCAGATCGGCCCGGGCCGTGCGACCCACGACAAACAGATCCACCCCCTCGGTGGAGAGCGGATTTTTGACCAGGGGATGGATGCTGCCCGCCAGGGGACGTTTCTTCCCGTCCTGGCCATCGACAGACAGGGGGCGCACGGTATCCGCCTCCTCCCTGTCCCGCCGCCAATCCACCCCCGGAAAATAACCGGCCCCCATCAACACCACAGGATGCTCCACCAGGTGCATGAACGCCTCTTTGTCGTGGCTCCGGCAGTACTGCCTCAAGCAGGTCAAGTCGAACCGTCCCAGGGCATCCAGCAAATCTTCCAGGACAACCGGCACAGGGGGTTCGGGAGACACGTGTTCCACCGGCCTGATCAACATCCGGTACAGAGCGGTCGGCCAGACCATCCACAACTGAAACCGTCCCAGTTTGAGTTTGTCCCCGTCGCGCAACCCGATCCCTTTCCCGAACAGGGGCACTCCATTGACCATCGTGCCGTTGGTCGACAGCAGGTCTTCCAGGTGGTAACCCCGCTTTTCATAGGTCACATTGGCGTGCTCGCTGGAAATGGAATAGTCCGGAATGACGATATCATTGCTGCTGTCCCGGCCTATCCGGAACTGTTTGACACCGGAGATCTGATCGGCCGACACTTCCAGGGGATAGAGACTTTCATGAATGCCGACCTCCTCCCTCTCCTCCGCCATGGACTCCGGCGTGAACTGCCGGAATGGAATGGTGATGACACGGTTGTCCTTGGGCCGCTCCGCAAATTCACCGGCAAAGCGTCCCATCCCCACCAGACAGGGACAACGGACCACCTCCAGAAAGGCAGACTGTCCCACCTGCTCGGCATACATCCGCAAATCCGACCGTCTGACCCGTCCGAACATGTTGGCCATGGATTCCAGGATTGTCTTTGGCATCTCGTCCCCCTTGTCAACCATACATTCAACACCACCGCCCCGGCTGGATCTCCACCTGTTCCAGGGCACGGGACAACTGCAGCAAAAATTGCCGGCGCGGTATCTCCTGGGCCCCCAGGCCCAGCAGATGGGTGGTGGTCATCTGGCAATCGATCAGGTGACAACCCTGCTGCCGCACTCGATCCACCAGCGCAGCCATGGCCACCTTGGAGGCATCCGGACAGCAGTGAAACATCGACTCGCCAAAAAAACAGCCCCCCAGGGCCACACCATACAACCCGCCGACCAGCAGCGACTGTTCTCCTTCCACCAGCCAGGACTCCACCGAGTGGGCGTAGCCCAGGCGGTGCAACCGGACGTAGGCCCGTTCCATTTCGATGGTGATCCAGGTGCCCGTCGCCCGCCGCTGCTGGCCACAGGCGCGGATCACCCTCTGGAAAGCCCGGTCAAAGGTGACAGCAAAGCGCTGACGACGCAAGGTTTTGCGCAAACTGCGCGCCAGATGGAACCGCTCGGGATACAATACCAGACGCGGGTCCGGGCTCCACCACAATACTGGCTGCCCCTGGGAATACCAGGGAAAAATGCCTTCGGCATACGCCGCCAGCAGGCGCTGTGGGGTCAGATCCCCCCCCACCGCCAGCAGACCATCCGCCTCCGCCCACTCCGGGGACGGGAAAACCGGCTGGTCCGACAGTTGAAATATGGCCATCTTGTCCTCCCGCCGCCGCCGGCCCGAACCCGGCCACCATCCCCTGCTGCCCGGCCAGGCGCCGGGCGGGCCTTTTTTCCGGTTTACACCCCGCCCGGCAGTTTGTTAGCATGGGACGGTTCCGTCCCTGTTTGGTTCCCGTTTCCTTGCCCAAAAAGACACCCTCTCCATGACTGCAGAACAGGGTACACCACCACCCCCGGTCACCGAAACCCATCCCCTCCAACCGGTGACCGTCCAGGGGGATCAGGAAGTGCGACGCCATTGGCCGGAGACCCACTCCTCCCAGGCGGTGGACGATCCGTTGCTCTTTTGTTTGGTCACTTTGACCCAGCACTGGCAGCGCCCTCAATCTCCCAATGCCTTGCGTGCCGGTCTGCCCCTGATCGACAACCGTTTCACCCCTGATCTGTTCGTGCGGGCCGCGGCCCGCGCCGATCTCTCTGCCCGACTGGTACGCAAACCGCTGGAACGCATCTCTCCCCTCACCCTGCCCGCCGTGCTGCTCCTGAAGGATCGCCAGGCCTGCCTGTTGATCTCCCTGGACAAGAATGGCCGCGACGCCCGCGTCATCCTGCCGGAAACCGGCAGCGGCGAGGCCAGTGTGGACCTGGAACGCCTCAAGGAACGCTATATCGGGCAGGCCATCTTTGCCCGCCCCCAGTTCCGCTTTGACGACCGATCCAGGGAGATCGACGCGGTGCCGGACCGGCACTGGTTCTGGGGTACCCTGACCCGTTTTGCCGGTCTGTACGGGGAGGCCATCCTGGCCTCGCTGGTGCTCAATGTATTTACCATCACCAGTTCCCTGTTCGCCATGAACGTCTACGACCGGGTGGTGCCCAACAACGCCATCGAAACCCTGTGGGTGCTGGCCATCGGTACCAGCATCGTCTACGGTTTTGATTTTGTCATCCGCACGCTGCGCAGCTATTTCCTGGATATTGCTGGAAAAAAAGCGGACATCATCATGGCGTCCGCCCTGTTCCATCAGATCAACAACGTCCGCCTGGCCGCCCAGCCCGCCTCCAGCGGCGCGATGGCGCGCAATTTGCTGGAATTTGAATCGTTGCGGGATTTTTTCACCTCGGCCACCCTCTCCACCTTTATCGACCTGCCCTTTATCTTTCTGTTCCTGTGGATCATCTATTTCCTGGCCGGCCAGGTGGTGCTGGCGCCGTTGGTGGCCGTGCCGCTGATCCTGGGAGCCAGCCTGCTGGCACAGCGCCCCCTGGCCGGCATCATGCGCAAAACCGCCAAGGAGTCCTCGCAAAAACATGCCATCCTGGTGGAAACCCTCAACGGCATGGAAACCCTCAAAACCCTGGGGGCCGAAGGCAATGCCCAGGGCAAATGGGAGCAGGTGATCGGACTGTCCGCCCAGACCAGCCTTTACTCCCGGCTGATCTCCAACTTGATGATGAATTTTTCAAACTTTGTCCAGCAGATGGCCTATGTCGGCATCATTGTCTACGGCGTCTACCAGATCCAGGACGGCAAGCTGACCATGGGCGCCCTCATCGCCAGTTCCATGCTGACCAGTCGCGCCCTGGCACCCCTGTCCCAGGTGGCCGGTCTGCTGGTCCGTTTTCAGCAGTCCGTCATCTCCCTGCGCACCCTGAATGGTGTCATGGCCCTCCCGGTGGAACGTCCGGCCACCACCCGTTTCATCCACTGCCCCAAGCTGACCGGCGATATTGTTTTCGACCAGGTCACTTTCTCCTATCCCAACCATCCTGCCCCCATCCTGAATGAATTTTCCCTGCACATCCGGGCGGGAGAGCGGGTGGCCATCCTGGGGCGGATCGGTTCGGGCAAAAGCACCCTGATCAAACTCATACTGAATCTGTACCAGCCGGATACCGGGACCATCCTGATGGATGGCGTGGATCTGCAACAGATCGATCCGGTGGATCTGCGCCGCAATATCGGTTGTGTCACCCAGGATGCCCTGCTGTTTTTTGGCACCCTGCGCGCCAATATTCTCATCGCCGACCCGTTTGCCGATGACATGGCCATGCTGCGTGCCGCCCGTCAGGCCGGCGTGGATGAATCCGTCAGTCGCCATCCCCACGGTTTCAATCGCATGGTCGGTGAGCAGGGCAAAGGGCTGTCCGGCGGTCAGCGCCAGACCGTCGCCATCGCCCGCGCCCTGCTGACCGACCCTCCTGTGCTGCTGATGGATGAACCTACCAGCGCCATGGACGGCGGTTCCGAGGATCGGTTCAGGGAGCGCATGAACGCCGCCCTGCCGGGCCGTACCGTCGTGCTGGTCACCCACCGGGCCTCTCTGCTCCCCCTGGTGGAGCGGGTCATCGTCCTGGAAGAGGGCAAGGTGCTGCTGGACGGTCCGCGCCAGGAGGTGCTGGCCCAGATGTCCACCGGACAGATCAAACCGGTGCCAGCCGGTGAGCCCGCGGGAAGCATGTCATGAGCGGCGAATGGGACGACAGCGACTTCATGTCGGAGGCCGAGGCGGCCCGGCACAACCGGGCCCATCCTCTCGCCCATCTCCTGCTGATGATGATCGCCCTGTTCGTGGCTGCCGCACTGTTCTGGTCTGCCTACGCCGAACTGGACGAGGTCACCGTGGGGGTTGGCAAGGTCGTGCCCTCGGGACAGGTCAAACTGGTACAGAGCCTGGAGGGGGGCATCCTCTCGGAACTCTCCGTGGCAGAAGGGGAGATCGTCAACAAGGACCAGGTGCTGCTGAATATTGACGACACCCAGTTTCAGGCCTCCTTCCGGGAGAGCCGATCCAAGTTTCTCGCCCTGACCGCCCGGGCCTCCCGCCTGGAGGCCGAGGCCAGTGACACGGTTTTTTTTGCCCCGGCCGTCGTCATGGAGGAAAAGCCGGAGTTGGCCGCCAACGAGGAAAAACTGTTTGCCTCCCGCAAGCAGGAGATGAAATCCACGGTCAGCATGCTGGAAAACCAGGTGGAGCAGCGCCAGCACGAACTGTCCAGCCTGGTCGCCACGGAAAAACAGTTGCGCCAACGCCTGGAGCTGCTGCGCAAAGAGTTGAGTCTGACGGCGCCGATGGTCAAGCAGGGGATCATGTCCGAGGTGGAGCTGTTGCGCATGCGCCGTGAGGTGGTGGAGTTGGAAGGCAACCTGGAAAACACCGTTCTGGCCATTCCGCGCACCCGCTCCATGCTGGAGGAGGCCCGCACCAAGTCCGGGGACCCCGTGCTCATTTTTCGTTCCAAGGCCCAGCATGAATTGAACGAAGTGCGCTCCGAACTGAACCAGTTGACCGAATCCCTGACCGGGTTGCAAGACCGGGTCCGGCGCACGGCCATCCGTTCGCCCGTCCGGGGTACTGTCATCCGGGTGCGGGTGCACAGTCTGGGCCAGGTCATCCGTTCCGGCATGGACCTGGTGGAGATCATGCCGCTGGACGACTCGTTGCTGGTGGAGGCCCAAATCCGTCCTGCCGACATTGCCTTCCTGCGCCCCGGCCAGAAGACGATGGTCAAGTTTACCGCCTACGATTTTTCCATCTATGGCGGCCTGGTCGGTCATCTGGAACAGATCAGCGCCGATGCCATTGCCAACGAAAAGGGAGAGAGTTTTTTCAAGATTCTGGTCCGCACCCAGGTCAACCATCTGGGCACCGCAACCCACCCCTTGCCCATCATTCCCGGCATGGTGGCGACCGCCGACATCCTGACCGGCAAGAAGACCGTGCTGGACTACATGCTGAAACCCATCCTGAAGGCCCGCGACGGTGCATTGCGGGAACGGTGACAATCGTGATACCTCTTGTTTCATCCAACGGGTGTCAAGACTCGCCAGCCTGCCTGCGGCGCATGCTGAAAAATCCGCAGCGAAAGGCAGCTGCGGCTGCTTTGAAAAGCAACGGCAAAGTCCCAGGGCGCTGCCCTGGACCCGCCAGGGGGGTGACCCCCCTGGACCCGCAATCCTTATGGACCGAACGATGATCAGGGCCGGCCTGGCGCACCAGACCCACACATTCAGCTGAAGGAATCCGCAACATGGTCAAGGGATACTTTGGCCCCTTTGGTGGGGCGTTCATACCGGAAATTTTGCACGAAACCTTTCGGCAATTGACCGCCGCCTATGAGGAGGCACGCAGCGACCCGGCCTTCTGGCAGGACTACCAGGCGCTGATGGCCAATTTTTCCGGTCGCCCCACCCCCTTGACCCTGGCGGAAAACCTCTCCCGCCATTTCGGGCGGCGGGTTTACATCAAACGCGAAGATCTCAACCAGACCGGCGCCCACAAGGCCAACAATGTCATGGGGCAGGGGCTGCTGGTGCGACGCATGGGCAAAAAGCGGGTGATCGCCGAGACGGGGGCCGGCCAGCATGGGGTGGCCACAGCCACCATGGCGGCCCGCATGGGTCTGGCGTGCACCATCTACATGGGCGCCGAGGATGTGGAACGGCAGCGCCCCAATGTTTTCTGGATGGAACAACTGGGCGCCCAGGTCATCCCCGTCACCTCCGGCACCTGCACCCTGAAGGATGCCATCAACGAGGCCCTGCGGGACTGGGTGGGCAGCATGGATGAGACCCACTATGTCCTGGGCACCGCCTGCGGTGCCCACCCCTTTCCGGAGATGGTGGCCTGGTTCCAATCCATCATCGGGGAGGAGGCCAGGGCGCAAATTGTGCGCCAGGAGGGGAGACTGCCCACCCATGTCTATGCCTGTGTGGGGGGCGGTTCCAATGCCCTGGGCATCTTCCAGGCCTTTCTGGCCGACCCGGCGGTGGAACTGGTGGGGGTGGAGGCCGGGGGGGCCGGTCTGGACGGCGACCGTCATGCGGCCCGCATCGCCTCCGGGCATGGCCGCATCGGCGTGGCCCACGGTTACAAGACTTTTTTCCTGCAGGATGGTGACGGGCAGATGCGGGATACCCATTCGGTGGCCGCCGGTCTCGATTATGTGGGGGTCTCGCCCATCCTGGCCCATCTGAGTCAAAGCGGCGGGGTGACCGGTGGCGGCCGGGTCCGCTTTGCCGCCGCCGAAGACCGGGAGGTGGTCCAGGCCCTGCAGTTTTTGATGCGTCAGGAGGGGATCATCGCCGCCCTGGAGTCCAGCCATGCGGTGGCCTGCGCCCTGCGGGAACTGCCCCACACCGATCCCCAGGCCGTGGTGATCATCAATCTTTCCGGTCGGGGTGACAAGGACATCTTTACCGTGGCAGAGGCCATGCAGGACCCGGGCTGGCACCGTTTTATCCAGAAAAAGGCGGAACAGTATGCGCGGCACGCGCAGGAACGGCATTGAGGAGACCGGACGGATGACCAGCACCCCCCCCACCTCGCCATCGACCCTGACCCTGGAATCCCACATCCGCCAGCGCCTGCAGGCGGGTGCCACCGGGTCGGACCAACGGGAGATTCTGCTCATGTCCCACTGGGTCCTGGGCTATCCTTCGCTGGCGGCCAACCGGGAGATCGTCGACCAGATGGTGGCCAACGGGGTCGACCTGATGGAGTTGCAGATCCCCTTTTCCGAACCCGTCGCCGATGGGCCGATCATCGCCCAGGCCAACCAGGCGGCCCTGGACCATGGTTTCCGGGTGGCCGACGGACTGGCCTTCATCGAAGAGACGGTGCGCCGCCATCCCATTCCCTTTCTGATCATGACCTATTACAATGTTTTGCTGGCGTATGGGGTGGAGGCGTTCATCCGCGAGGCGGTCCGGTTGGGGGTGCGGGGGCTGATCATTCCCGATCTGCCGCCCCAGGAGGCGGCACAGGCCATGGCCTGGTGTCGGCAATGGGGCAACACCCCCGACGGACTGGCCTGGATTCACCTGCTGACCCCCACCAGCTCCGACGCCCGCCTGCAGAGCATCGGCGCGTTGGCCAACGGTTTTTGCTATTGTGTGGCCCGCAAGGGCGTGACAGGCCGACAGACCCGTTTTGATGACACTCTGAACCATTTCGTCGCCCGGTGCCGGCGTGCCACGCCGCTGCCGCTGGCCGTGGGGTTTGGTGTCAAGAACGCGGCAGATGTCCGCCATTTGACCGGTCTGGCAGAGATTGCCGTGGTGGGCAGTGCCGCCATGGAAATCCACCAGACCCAGGGGACGGCAGCAGTGGGCCGCTTTTTCGCCGGCTTGCGTTCCCACCCATGAACCAGTGCTTGGAAAAACGGGCCTTGATCACCGTTTAATCCATGCTCTCCTCAGGGAACTGTGCCGGGATTGCGGGTCCAGGGGGGTCACCCCCCTGGCGGGTCCAGGGCAGAGCCCTGGGATTTTGCTGTGGCTTTTCAAAGAAGCCGCAGCCGCTTTTTGCTGCGGCGTTTTCAGCATGCGCCGCAGGCAGGTTGGCGAGTTTTGATGCCCTGCTGGCCGAAACGATGATCAAGGCTGAAAAACGGCCTGGATCGGGTGGCATGTCCAGGTAACAAGTTGAAATACTGTCCATTTTGCTTAACAATTTGCATGAACGGACCCTGATTCCAATGGCCAAAGTATTCAAAATTTTGCTGTTTCTGGTGCTGGTTCCTGTCATCGGCCTGGTCGGCTTGCTGTTGCTGTTTGATCCCAATGCCCACAAGGCGCAAATTGCCCAACTGGTCGAGGCGCATACCGGACGCCATCTGACCATCCGGGAGGATTTTTCTCTCTCTTTCTACCCCCGATTGGGGATTCGTCTGGGGGCCATGGAGTTGGGCAACGCCCCGGGATTCGGGTCGGAACCGTTTGCCACCATCGCCGCAGCGCAGGTACAGGTCAAGCTGCAGCCCCTGTTGCAGCGTCGGCTGGAGGTGGATACCGTCACCATTGAGGGCCTCCATCTCAATCTGGCAAAAAATGCGGCGGGTGCCAACAATTGGGCCGACATGAACCCGGCGGCCAAACGGTCGCCGGCTCCGTCTCCAGCCACCGCCCAGGCGCCGCAAGCCACCCCGGGCCAGGGGGTGCCGTCCCCCGCTGCCGGACCGGTGGCGGCCCAACCCCCGCTGCTGGCGGCCATGACCGTGGAGGGCATCCAGATCCGGGATGCACGCCTTACCTGGCGGGATGCCGCCAGGCCGGGGCAGGTCAAAACGGTCATCGTGCCAACCCTGACGACCGGCTCTTTGCAGGAGGGTGCGCCCGTTCCGCTGACCGTGCAATTGCATCTGGAGGAAGGGAGCGGCGGCTCGCCCGCCTTTGATCTGAGCCTGCGGGGCACGCTGGTGGCCAATCCGGCCGACAAGGTGTTGCGCATCAAACCGTTGCATGCCCTGCTCACCGCTCTGGGCAAAGGGATGCCGGGCGGCAAGGCGACCCTGGATTCCACCGGCAATCTGGAACTGGACTGGCAGAAAGGGACGTTGCGGCTGGAGGAGTGGCAACTGGCGGGTGCGGGGTTGCACCTGAGCGGTCGGCTGGCGGGACAGGGGATTTTTTCCGCTCCGCAGTGGACCGGCACCCTGACGGCCCAGCCCTTCCCGTTGCGGGAGGTGTTGCAGCAGTGGGGTATCCCGGTCGCGGCCACCCGGGACCCCAAGGTACTGGGCAGCATGGAGGGGGCGATCCCCTTTGCCGTCCATCAGGACACGGTGACGTTGTCGGATATGCAGCTCCGTCTGGATGAGAGCCGGGTACGTGGCCAGTTGACCGTTCAGGATTTCAGCCATCCGGTGGTGCGCTGGGATCTGTTGCTGGATGCACTGGATCTGGACCGCTACCGGTCGCCGGCGGCGGCGGCCCCGGCCGGCGGGGAGGGTACACCGTCGGCCGCCGATGGAGCGGCCCCGTCCGCCACCCACAAAGAGGGAGGGCCCGCCCCCTGGTTGCGCACTCTGGATGCCAAGGGTCGCCTGCAGGTGGACAAGCTCAAGGTGGCCAATCTGGCCCTGCAGGGTGTTGATCTCTCTCTGCAGGGCAGGAACGGGGTCTGGCAACTGGCACCGCTCAAGGCCCGGCTCTATCAGGGAGCACTGGCGATGGAGGCCCGGTGGGATGTGACCCAGGCCATTCCGCAAATGGCGGTGGATGGTCGTCTGGATAGGGTACAGGCAGGTCCTCTGCTGCAGGATCTCAACGGTCATGATCCGCTGACCGGTCTGGCGACCGTCAATACCCATCTGACCATGGCCGGTGACACGGCGGATATGATCAAGAAGAGCCTGAATGGCACGGCGAAGTTTGCCCTGAAAGAGGGGGTCATCAAGGGCATTGACATTCCGAAGTTGTTGAACGATGCCTATCTGGCCCTGCAGGGTCAAGGTGTGGCAGCCCATGAAGGGGCGCAGGTTACCGCCTTCACCAGTCTGGAGGGTTCGGCGACCATTGCCAAGGGGGTGGTGGAGAATCGGGATCTCAATATGGTGTCGCCGTTGTTGCGCATCCGTGGCGAGGGGACGGCCAATCTGCCGTCGGATCAGGTGGATTACCGGCTGAATGCCTCGGTACAGGAGGCCCTGCAGGGCAAGGGGGGGCGGACCGTGACCGAACTGACCGGTCTGACTGTTCCCATCCAGGTGACCGGACCCATGGCCAAACTGTCTTGGCATCTGGATCTGAAAACCCTGCTGGAGCAGGGGGTGGCCAAAAAGGCCAAGGAAAAACTGGAAGAAAAGTTGCAGGACAAGGCAGCCGATTTGTTGAAAAAGCAGGGACTGGAAAATGTGCTGCCGGCGGATGCCGGCAAGCGGTTGTTGAATGCCTTGCCGTTCCGGTAGGGCAGTATCCGCCAGATTGCCTGTGGCGCGTGCTGAGGGTGCCGCAGCAAAAAGCGGCTGCGGCTTTTTTGAAAAGCAACGGCAAAATCCCAGGGCGCTGCCCTGGACCCGCCAGGGGGGTGACCCCCCTGGACCCGCAATACCGGCTTGGTTTCCTGCGTCATTCCTGGCTGGCGCCTGGCCGCAACACCGTCAATCGGCTCACCCACTGCCGGGCGTTCAGCTCGTGCTGCACGCCGACCAGCACGCCCCGGAAGGTGCGGCCGTAGCCGCCGTCCTGCACTTCGATCAACTGCCCGGGGGCCAGACCCGGGCGGTGAATGATGGTCATCTCCACCCTTTGCCAGAGCTCTCCCTGATCCAACTCCGCCCGGGCCCGGCAGGCCAGCAGATGGATGTCGGGCAACAGGGGGGCGGTCACCTCCCGCACGGGATGCACGGCCGCGCCCCGCTGCATGGCCACCTCCGGCACGACTGCGCCCCCGGTCTGACCGATGGCCGTCACCAGCACGGCGAACGGCTCCTGGCCGGCCAGCCGAGGCGGGATCTGCAACGCATAGGCCGCCGCCCCTGTCTCATAGGTGACTCTCGCCACCGCCGTGCCTGCCTCCGGCACGATCAGGGTGACCCCATCCCGCTGCACCGTTGGTTGGCCAAGATCGTGGCCCAGCCACACCACCTCCACCAGACGCCGCGCCGGCCAGCTCAGCTCGGCCTGCCGGCTGGCCACAAAGCAGACCTCTTCGGTCTGCTGCCAGCCGGTCGGCAGGGGCGGCGACACCTGCCCCGTCGAGGCGGTCACCGCCACTGCCGCAGCCATCTCTCCCGGCCTCAACACCAGTTGGACCGTCTCACCCGGCGCCCACCGGCGCACCCCCTGGTTGGGACCCTCCTGCCGCCGGTCCGGCTGGAGCACGACCTGGCCCGCCGCCCCGGCCGGTCTCCCGGGGAGGGGTCCGTTGCGCACCACCACCCGGTCCACCTGCACCCCGGCCTGCCGGGTCTCGTGCATCGACAGGATATCCTCTCCATCGGTCAACAGATGCTGAGGCGTCAGGGTGGGCCACGCCGATACCCCCTGTGGCACACCGGGGGCAACCCGCACCCGACCGGCCATGGTGCTCTGTACCACCCCGCCCACCTCGCCGGCAATGCGTTGCACGACCTGCAAAGGGGAGAGAGCATGCGCCACCAGCCGACCCGCCGGAATGGACCAGTCCGGCACCAGCCACTCCACCGGTTCTGCCAGCAGTGACTCCACCACCGACCGGGCCCCCTGATCGGCCGACCAGCTCCGGTTGACCAGGCCGGCCCGGGGCAGGGCATGCCGGGCCGTCGGGCTGATGCCGTAGAGAATGTGTGCCACCGGCCCGCCACCCGGGGCGCCCTCCGCCCCGTGCCGCGTCAGCCGCTTGCCATCCACCAGCAAGGTGAAGGAGTCGCCGCCCACCTGCACCACCACGGTGTCGTCCACCTGCAAGGCGGCAAAATCGCTCTCCCTGGCCAGGTGCAACTCTGCCGACCAGCACCACTCTTCCCGCCCGTGCCGGATGAGGGCCGAGACCAGCAGCAGGGGTCGTCGGGACTCCCCCCACGCGCCCACCGGCCAACGACCGGGACCTGCCAGGGTCACCACCGGTGGCGGAGGGCAGCAGGCGAGCGGCGCCGTGGCCAGATTCCAGTACCTGGTCAGGCTGGCGAGCACCGGATTGCGCGGGTGCAGTGCAAACCGCTGGGTCTGGCGGCCGGCCACCGGCCAGGTGGCCCCCATGGGTTGGCGATGCCCGGCCAGCAACCGGGCACGCAGCGACCAGGGTTGTCGCCCGGCCTGCTGCATCCGTTCCCCCATGGGTTGTCGATGGGCGCGACTTATCCACTGCCGCCACGGCTGGCGCAGCGCCACCGCCAGCAGCAGAGACCAGGAGTGAGACCGTCCCCTTTCCACCCAACAGGCAAACCCCTGCCGCAACCCCCTGCCCTGCCCGGCTGCGGCCTCCTGCAGGTGCCAGGGTTGCGTCCGGGCCCCGGCCAGGAGGAGGGCATAGGGACAGGTGCACAACCGGTGCGACCAGATGCCGACCGGGCATGGCTGGCGGCATGCTGTGGCCAGGAGGAGGGCGAAGGGCTGGCGGCATGGGGCCGACACCCAAACCGGCGGGGGTGGCGGGGGCACAAACAGTTTTTCCACCCCGCCGACCCAGTCTGTCACCCCGTTCCAACTGGCCTGGTCCGTCCAATCCGTGCCGTTGTCGGCATATTGCAGGGCAAACTGTTGAGGGGACATCCAGGTGGAGCGGGGCAGCAGACGCAGTTCCGTCACGGCCACGGCCGCGCCAAAGTCGTACTGCACCCAGGTGACGGCCGCAGGGCCACCATTGGTCCAGTAGCTGCCCGGATCGTCGTCAAAGAGGCGATAGGCGGTGGCCGTATTGTGGGAGGCAGCCGGCGAACCGCCGTTGCACTGATCCACCCCGCCGGGGGTGGCCCGCATCTCCACCTCGTACAGGGAGACGAGCAGATCACTGCCCGAGGTGGAGGCGGTAATCCAGAGACGCCAGTAGCGGTGCAGGGACATCGGCTATCCCCTCCTCTCGGCCAGGGGTTCGACCAGGAACTGTTCAAAAGCGGTGACCGGACTTTGCACCAGGGTGGCGGTCCACCGCATGGCGCGGGTCTCCCCCTCGCCGGTGGCGTATGCAAAGGCGCGGCGATCCCAGTGCCATTGATAACGCCGGATAAACTCTTGGCCCTGCCGGTTGGCGGCCTGTGCCTCCAGCGGCCATTCGGCATGAAAATCGGGGGTGCCAGGCCAACAGAAGGGAATGGTGGCCTGATGGCCAAAGTTGGTGGAACAGGCAATGGCGGTTCCGGACCATTGGCCGGGACAGGGGCTCAGGGCCATCATCAACCGGATGTCGTGGTACAATCGAAAAACCTGCTGCCCGGGATCGGTGGGCGACCAGTCGGGTGGCAGCAGACCGGCAGGGGATTGACCGGGAATCACGGTGCCGCCCTGCCCGCAGACATCCTCCACCTGCAGAAAGCCCACCCAGCCGGACAGAGTGGGGTCGGGCCGCCAGGTCACGCCGAGCACGGGCAGCAGGAAATAACCGTAGGCATTGGTGGGGCGAATCCGATACGCCGCCCGCCAGGGAATGCTGGCAGCGACCGTGGTGAGCTGATCGGTCGTCACCAGATCGGGATACCGGGTGGCGGTGGTCACCGACCAGAAAGGCACCTGCACCTCCCACACCCCCGGCGGGATCGGCAGGCCGGCATCCCCTGCCAGATAGCCCCGGGGGAAAACCGTCTTCAGGGTACGGACCCCTTCGGTGACCAGTCTGAACCCGCCGTTGGCCTCGGGATTGCCCGGCATGGTGTGCAGCACATCCCGATTCAAGGTCAGGTGATAACAGCCTTCCCGGTAGGCAAAAGCCGTCACCAGGCCGCTCCTGGCCTCCTGGCAGGGCAGGGTGGCGGTGGTGGGGTTGGCGATGGTCTGGGCGGTCAGCAGCCATATGGACCCGCCAGCACCGTACAGGTGGAGGGTCAAGGCCTCCTCACCGGCCGGCGTATAGCGCAGGCCGTCATCGCGCCTGAGACACCACTGCCAGCTCCAACCTGGAAAACGGAGATCGGTGATCCAGGTCAAGGGGTCGAGGAGAATGACACTGTCTGTCATGCCCGTTCCTTACGACCGGAAACCGGGATTCTGGAATCGCAGCAGCATTTGTGGGCTGGGTCCCCCTGCGGCGGCCTCTGTACACGGCACGCCGTTCACCGCCTGCCGTTCAAAAGAGATGGCGACCGTGCGGAGAATGTCGACATAGCTGTTGGGGTCGTGGCGGCTGTAAATGCGTTCGGCGGCGGTTTCGCGCCCGTTTTCCACATACTGGTACCGCTCCTGTCCATGCTCTTCCGTGCACAGTTGCAGGGCCTCCGTATCCTGGAACTGCAGAGTGGCGGAGGAGGAGTTGGGCCAGAACCGCCGGGGCAGGGTCAACTGGGCGGCCTGGTGACGACTCAGGGCGATGATGTGCACCGGCGGAATGACGGCATCGTGAATATTGCCGGCCAGCCAGGCCCGTTTGAGCGCCTGAAAGCCCTGGGCCGAGGCCACCTGTTCGCCGGTGCCATAGGCTATTTCATACAGAAAGCAGGCAGGCCGGTATTCCACCACCAGGGCACCGGTCACCGGTTGGCCATGCTGAAACGCGCCCAGGTCGGACCGGTAGAGGGGCCGGGCCACCTCCTGGCCGTCGTTGTCGAAAAAACGGGTGGACTCCCGGATGGTCACGGGGGGCTGGTCGTAACCGAATCGCAGGGGTTGGGACCGGCTTTGCACCCAGGTCAGGATTTCCACCACCGGCTCCTGGCGACGACCCAGGCAGCGGGCGCTCCCCTCCCCGTCCACCAGCAGCCGCACCTCCTGGGCCGGTCGGTCGGCACAGTAGAGGCGAACCCTCTGGAGACCCGGCGCCTGCATCTGCATGGCCATCGGCAGGAAACGGTCATGAATGCCGGTCTGCAGGCTCCAGGCATTGACCCGTACCGGCTGAAGCCGCACCGGGCGGCTGCCCAGGTCATGACCCGTTTGCAGAACAAAAGGGTCCGGGGGTTGCCCGGCGCTCACCTGCAGCGTGCAACTGGCCAGCAGATGGCTCGCATCGGGCTGGTTCATGCGCTCTCTCCGGTAATGGCCACCACCACCTTGTTGCCGGAATGGGAGTTGGCTCCGGCGGGTACGGTCCGTTTTTCCCAGACGGCCACAGCGGCCGGATGGGTGGTAAAATGGATGGTGTCGGTGGCCACCCAGCTCCCTCCCCAGGGGGGCAAACCGTCTGCCAGGGTAAAATAGGGTTTGTTGAAATCGGGATTGAGGGGTGCAAAGGGGCCGCCACCGATGCTGCCGGTGCCCACCAGCCCCAGGGTATTGCCCTGGCAGTTGAACTGGCTGCTGCCGGTAAAGGTGATGGTCCAGTTTTGTTCCACACTGCCGATATGATCCGGGTGCACGGGGGAGGTCAGCTCGTCGTAGGTGCCGGCTGCGGAGGATTCGCTCCAGTTGGTGACGGAGGCTTCGATATCGTCCGCTTCGATCACCGAGGCCACCTTGGTGTGGGCCGCCAGATAGGCATTGGCCAGCAGCACGCCGCTGGCCAGGGTCAGGGTGGCCTGGTTGCCGTTCCAGGCCACGGCGTTGCTGCCGGCCAGGCGGACCAGTTCGGTGTTGCCGCTGCCATCCTCCACACTGCTCTTGTCCGAGATGCGCACCAGGTCACCGTTGCGAAATATTTCATGCCCCCCCAGGCCGTTGCCGTTTTCCACATTGACCAGCAGCGTGCCATCCCCCGGGTTGGCATGGACATCCAGGCTGGCGGCGCCATAAAACCGGGTGTAACCGGTCACCTGGGCCTGGGTGTCCGTCTGGGTACCGGGCAACAGGACGATACTGTCGTCGCCGGGGGTGCGGGTTTCCACAAAAATGAGGGGGTTGAGCAGGGCCAGATCGTCATCATTCGCCACCTTGATGAAGGTTTTGCGATACTTGATCGAACCGCTCAGCCGTTCTGCCTGGGAGACGTCCGGCCAGACATTGTTCTTGACCCCGTCCAGACACTCGCTGGCGCTGAGGGTGCCCCCGTTGCTTGCGGTGTCATTCACCACTGCCGATTTGTACCATTTGATTTCGTTTGCCTGGATTGCCATGTCCTGTTCTCCCTGAGTCATGCCACGGGGCATGCCATCAACTTGATGGTGCCGATAAATTGATTGTGGTGCGGCCACAACGGTTTCATGTTCAATGCGGGGGGCTCCTGATGTCGAAACAGCACGGTGCAGCGTTCATCGTCCCAGAGCAGCGGAAACCGGGCACCCGCCTGCCCGGCCATCGCTGCCAGGGCCTCGACGGTGACCTGATCCAGCCAGGTCACGTTTTCTTCGGCCACCAGGGTCATGGGCCAACCGCCCGCCCGGAGCACTCCGAAGACCACCGGCGTGCCAGCCAGAGTCTGGACCACCGTCTGGGTCACGGTCGCCCGGGCGTGGCGGTCGATCCATTGCAGAGAGTCCGGCAGTAGCAGGTCCCCGAGCTGTTTCATCCTCTCCTCCTTCAGGGTCGTATGACCGTGCGGGTTGCAAAACGCAGCGAATAGAGACCCATGCCGTCCCGGAATGACGGGTTGGGGGCATTGAGCAGCGACAGGGCGCCAAATTCCGGTCCCGGTCGCCAGCCGAGCAGGGCACGGCAGACATGGATCAGCAGCGGTCCCGGCTCCTGACGTTCACCGTTGTCCGCCTGAGGCTGGACGGTGGCGCGGACATGGCGGATGACCACCAGGATCAGCCACTTTTGATCCACCACCTGGGCCTGGTCGGCCTGCATGCGTACATCCTGACCGTCATACAGCACATAGGCGGCCGGGGTGATCCCCGGTCGTTCCTGCAGCGCCCCCATCTCCCGCACCCCCTGCACCAGCCGCAATCCCGGCACCTGACCGGTCAATCGGGCCATGATGGGCCCCTGGGCGGCAAACAGATCATTCATCGCATGAACTCCCGCAACCTCTCCTCGTCAAACAGCCGCGCCCCGGTCGAATGGCTGGGCCCGTTGGCCACCCGTCCGCTCCGGGCCAGGGTGGGCACCAGTTCCACCCGACCGGCCGTCAACTCCCGCAGCCAGTCGAACACCTGCTGTTGCCGCTGTGCCACGGCCTTGGGCAACTGGTTGTCATGCAGCAGTGCCAATGCCAGCACGCAGACCATTCTCGGCAACGGACTGGCCGCCACCACCGCCTCGTCCAGAGGCAGCAGGTAACGGGTGGCCAGATAGGAGTCCAGCAGCCGTCCCCCTTCGGTCAGGGCTGCCTGGATCCGTGCCACGGCCAAATCGGCCGTGGCACACGCCGTGTCTGCATAATCGCCCCGCGCTCCGCCAGCCAAGGTGAGACGCAACAGGGCTGCCGGGATGGAGACCCGATCATCCGGCACCGCCACCTCGGTCACCTCGCCGGCACCAAACCACTCCAACAAAAGTTGGGGCGTTGCATATGTCATGATGAAACTCTCCTGCTGAACCCGGTTGGATGGGTGTTGTCGGATTGCCTGCGGCGCATGTTGCAAAAGCCGCAGCAAAAAACGGCTGCGGCTTTCTTTTAAAAGCAACAGCAAAGTCCCAGGGCGCTGCCCTGGACCCGCCAGGGGGGATGATCCCCCCTGGACCCCGCAATAATTTTTATCCGTCCAATCCGGCCGGTTGCCCCGTCAGGCGGGCGACTGGATCAAATAACCAGACAACATGCCGGTCAACACCGGCACCCGCTCGAAGGTGACCGGATAGATCCAACTCCGGGCGTTCTGCTCGTAGTAGGGCCGCTCCACCAGGGGGTGGCCCTGCATGGTGTAGGTGTAACCGAACGAGGGATCCTCCATGCCGGAAGAGTGGGTCGGCACATAGGCCAGAACGGCATTGTTGCCCCAGATGTCGATGTCGTTGCCCGCGTCGTCGAAGGCCACCGCCTTGCCCACCGCCACCGTCTCCAGGTCCCAGAGGGCGGCCAGCAGGTCGGGGGTGACGGAGTCCCGACTGGTATACTTGAAGCGGTCCACCACCCGGGGATGCTCCTTGACGGCGTTGAAAACCTGGGCCGACAGCAACAGGGTGTTCGGATAGATCCCGACCGAGGCCCGGATGGCCTCCTTGCCCTGATTGATGTCCCCCGAGGGATCGGAACCGGCATCGCTCCATTTGTCCGTACCGGTCAGGGTCACCTTGTGATTGTTGTCATAATGGCTCGCCGTGGTGGCCAGACGCGCATGATCATATTCCAGGGTCAGGGAGAGGGCGCGCAGCGTACCCTGCACGGCCCGCTGGCCCAGATCCACCCCGGGCACCCGGGCGGCATCCCGCAAATATTCCCGTGGCACCTGACCCTCCAGGGCGTCCTGCACCAGCGCAAAACTTTTGCCCAGGTAGCCGAACTGCACCCGCCGGGTGGCGGCCCCGGGGGCACGCCGGGCCTGGTACAGCTTGAAACTTTCCTTGCCGAACTCCAGTACCTGACCGCCGGCGGTCTGCACCGGCACCCGGGGAAACAGCACCCTCCCCACGTGCTCCGCATGACGAAAACCCTGGGCAACCTCGGTCAGCACCGGGTCCACAACCCGCACTTGACTGCTTGACATAACCATGATGCGCTTTTCCTTTCCGCAAAAGGGGATGAATCCTGTCTGGACCATGATGGCACCGACGGGCCGATACGGCCCATCGTGCCCTTTGCCGTGTTCAACGACGCAACAGCACCTCGATAAACTCCCCCGCCCCCGATGCCGCCTGCAAGGCGTCGGCAAAGGGATGTTCCGACGGTTCGGCACCGGTCAGAATGGCACCGTTGGCGGCAGAACTGGTCACGGCCACCGCTCCGGCGGCCACTCCCAACACCCCGCTGGCCGGCACGGCACGACCCTGGCTGTCGGTGATGAGGGACTGACCAACGGTGATCGCGGCACCGCTCTCGACCACGGCGGTGCCATGGGTGACCACCGCCAGGGCCTCGCCGTGGGCGGCCCGGCTCACGCTGGTCCCCATCACTTTCTGTCCCGCCACCGTCGCCTGACCGCCGTTGAAGCCGACGGCCCGGTTGTCGGTCACGGTGCCATTGGCAATCATGGTCAGGGTCAGGATGGCAATATTTTGCTGACTCATCGCTTTGATTCTCCTTGTGTCCGGTTTGGAAGACTACTTGTTGAGCGCCAGGAGGGCGCCGGCAAAATCCAGGTTGTGCTGTTTGGCGTAGGCCGCAATGGTACGGTGCATCTCCAAACCGCTGGCATCCACCGCATAGCCTTCCGGGGCGGCAAAGGCGAGGGCCGGTTCCGCGCTCTGGTCAACCGCCGACCGTTCCTGAAACTCCACCTGCACGGGCAACTCCTGGAGAAACCGCTGCAGGTAGGCGATGGCCGAGCTCTTGACCTGGACCGGTTGGCCATCCTCCTCCCCGCCCGGTTCGGCAAATTCCACCTGTTCCGACGGGTCCAGGGAGGCGATGAAGGCCACCAGGCCCTCACGCTGGCGCGGCAGGACGCGACCTTGCTGGACCAGCGCCTCGACAAACTGCGCGGCACCGGTCATGGTTTGCTGCCGCTGCCAGGCCGCCTCGGCGGCGCGCAACCGTTCTTCCCGTTCGGCAAACTGGGCTTCGCGGGTCTGCAACTCCTCTGTTCTGCGTTGCCATTCCGCCTCGATGGCGGACAAGGATTCTGCTTCCGACGATGGGGGCATTGTGTTCTCCATTGGCTTGTTCAGGGTTGGTGAAGGGGAGCAGTCGGTTGCACCGACTGGTTCCGACCAGTCGGTGGTGGTTTCCCAGACCACGACCGATGTCTCGTCGCCGGGCATGAGGCGGGTCTCCCGGAACATGACATCGGGCAGACCCTTGACAGCCGGCGGCTGGGCCCCCAGAAACCCCACATGGCGCAGGTAATAGACACCGGGGTGGGGGTTGCTGGGGGCGTGCGGGGTGTAAAAGCTGGCGGAAATTTTTTTGTACCGCCCGGCCATCACCAGTTCGGCGAAAGCGGGGTCCACCTGGTGGGGCGTTGCCAGCAGGGTGCCGTCGACCAGTGCGAGGGAAGCCACCCAGCCCCAGGAAGGCGCATCGTGTTGCGGATGTCCCACCACCAATGGCGCCTCGTGGCGGGCGGGTTGGTAGGCAGCGACCGTTTGTGCCAGGTCGGCCTCGGTGATCGTCAGAGTCGTCCCCGACATGTCGGTGTGACGACCCACCTTGAAAATGGGGATTGGTTGTATGATCGTGTTCATGGGGCGGCAGCATAGGGGGTGCGACCGGCGGGGAGAATGCGAAGCACTTCGGTGTCGACAGGCAGGTCATCAATTGGCAGAGCGACCAGGCTGATTTGACAGACTTTGAAAAATGGCTGCGGGTCCAGGGGGGTCACCCCCCTGGCGGGTCCAGGGCAGAGCCCTGGGACTTTGCTGTTGCTGTTGCTGTTGCCGTTGTTTTTCAAAGAAGCCGCAGCCGCTTTTTGCTGCGGCGTTGTCAACATGCGCCGCAGGCAAGCTGGCGATTCTGGAACGGCTTGCACCCGTCAAATCAGGTTGGTTGTCCCACCAGGCTGATTGAACGAGTACCAGCCACTCCACAATCGCCAGTTTTGCCTGCGGCGCATGCTGAAAAAGCCGCAGCAAAAACCGGCTGCGGCGTTTTTGAAAGTCAACAGCAAAGTCCCAGGGCGCTGCCCTGGACCCGCCAGGGGGGATGATCCCCCCTGGACCCCGCAAATATTTTTTTACCCGTCACATCGGGTCGAGAGTGGCCAGGAAATGGATGGGGTGGGGTGGGTAGGTGGGTAGGTGGGTGGCGACCTGCGGCAAAGGCAAAGCCCCCGAACCCGACCGGGGGCTTTGCCTGTTACTACCTGCCCTGGCCGGGAAAGATTTTCTCCCCCGACCAGACAACACTATGCAGCGCCATCAGCGAATGGAATTCTCCTGGCGAGCCGTCGGACCATCGGTGTCACTCAGGTTGTGGACAGCCAGGAGTTCCACGCGGCGATTTTTGGCCTGACCGCCCCCGTCTGCATTGTAGGAACGAGGCCGGCTGTCACCAAAAGAGGTGGCCACGAGACGTGCCGGGCGAATGCCGCGCTTGATGAGATACTGCTTCACGGCCTGGGCCCGCTGGTTGCCCAGACCGGCATTATAGGAACGCTCGCCCTGCCAATCGGTATGGCCCTGGACCTCCATGATCATGCCGGGGGCTTTTTTCATGGCCTCGGCCAGCGCATCCAATTTGGCGGTGGTCTCTTTGGTCAAAGCGGCACTGCCGGTGGCAAAGAGCACCGCCTCATTCACTTTGACGGAACAGCCGGCACCGTTCACCAGATCACCGGTCCGGGTCTCCGCACACTCATCCTTGGTGTCGATCACCCCGTCACGATCCGTATCCAGCCGGCACCCACGCCCGTCCACCTTCACGCCGGCGGGGGTATGCTGGCAATCGTCGCGGTGATCGGACACACCATCCCCGTCCGAGTCCACGTCACATCCCAGAAAGTTGACCGTGGCCAGCGACGAACTCCCCGGGCAATGATCCGCCCAATCCGGTATCCGATCGCCGTCGGAATCCGCACGGCAACCGTGATGATGCCCCAGGTGACAGTACAGGTGACTGCCACTGGTGGTGCGGCAGGGGGCATGATGATGACCATGCCACCCGTGATGGTATTCATGATTCTGGCCACCGGTACCGCATTCCTCCGTCATGTGGGCATGGGCCGGGACACTGAGCAGCAGGGCTGAGACCACGCCCAGCAGTATTGATTGGGTATTTTTCACTTTACCTCTCCCCTGATCGTCGAGATTCTGGTTCGCTGATGTGTCCGGGCGATCCGCCTGCTCATCGAGGCAAGCCGGACACCCGGACAAGATTTGTATGGGCCACCCGCCGTTCTCCTGGTTGGCACGCCCCGCCGCGCCTGGCGCGGCGGGGTATGCATCACGGGCCACATCCGGAGTGGCGGCTACGACCGGTACACCGATCCTACAGGCATGCCGCAAAAGAGCCTGAAAAATCCTTGCTGATGCGGGACAATTCGTTGTCCGCGTCGCTGCGGCTGGCAAAAGGACCGATACGCACCTGGTTGGCTTTGGCACTGCCCTGCTTCAGGGTTACCTCGCTGACCAGGATGTTGAGAATGTTCATCTGCTCAAGCCGGGCCTTGTTCTGCCGCATGTTTTCCTCGTCGGCAAAAACACCGACCTGTACGTAGCAGGCACCCTCGTCACGGGCGGCGCGTGCATCACCGGCCGATTGCCGGGCCACCGGCGCTTCCTGTCCGGCCACCTGCACGGGGGTCGTATCGGTCACCTCGGCTTTTTTGTCCTGTTTTTTCGGTGCCTGGCTGCGCTGGGCCGGAGCGGTCGCACACTGGCCTACCGCGCACAGCATGTCCTTGAGATAGGCCGGTCCCTGATGAGCGAAAGACTCCAGGAAACCGGGGCTGAAATAATCATTGATGTCGGATTTTTGCTCGACGGCCAGGGCCATGTTGCGCACATAATCGAGACCATCGTTACGTTTCATGAGTCCATGATACAGCTTCTTGCCCAGGTTGAGACCGGCCTCGTGCAGGGCACGACGATAGAAGCGCAGGTACAGCTCCTCACCGGTATAGACACGAAAACCGAGATCATCCACATCCTTGGTGAACAGGGTGTGGTTGGCATAGATCAGGCCGGGCAGATCGGCATTCTGCTCGTCCTTGATGTCTTGATTGTGATACTTCAACATCAGGCTGCGGGGAAAACTGGTGTCGCAGACCACCGGATTGACCAGACTCTCCTTGGCATTCAGATCCGTCGCCGTGACGCCCATTTCACGGAGCGTGACCAGTCCGGCATTCATCTCCTTCTGGTAGCGGCAGATGAAGCCCACCTTGAAGGCCTGACGATCCGCCGGGGACCCCACGGTCAGCAACTCATTGAAAAATTCCAGTTGCAGCACAGCGTGGTCGTTGATCTGTTTCGTGAACGTTTCAAACTGGCCGCTGTGGGTTTTGGATTTGGGAATGTTGGCGTTGAAAAACTCGACCGGCCATCTCGCCAGATTGGCACCCACCTCGGCGCCCATATCGTAGGCTGCCTTGGCAATGTGCTGACCCAGCACCTTCTCCGCATCCAGACGGTTGTAGGAGGTGGTGAAACAGGCATTGAATTTTTCCCGCAAGCCGTCCGTCACGCCAAAATAAAAACGACCGACGTCGGACTTCATGCTGATGCTGGGCGACTCGCCCGTGCGCAGAAAGGAGGCAAACTCGGGGTCGGCCTGCTTTTCGCCATACAGAGCACCCTGCTGGTCACGCAACCGCGCACCCCACACTTCGCCGGCCTTGCAGTAGGAACCGGTATCCTGCTTGATGAGGAAGGCAGTATCCATCTTGGTGGCGGTGATGGTGTCCGTCACCGGGTCGATGTGGTGATGGCCACAGGACGACAGCAACAGCAGGGACAGCAGGGCAGTGGTTCCTTTCAGTGTTGATCGAATGGGTCGCTTCATTGAATCCTCTCCTCCGTATATTCAAAAATGATCTAAGACACGCAACAATACACACGCCGGACGGTCCCGGACCACCCGATTTCCCTGCACATCGGGTCTCCGACCCTCACGCAGGTGACGGTGAAGACTTCCATTAATTCTGGTACATGTCAAGAGTAAAAAAAACCGACCATGGGGCGTAATAGAAAATAGTGGTATGGATGGCATGAGAAGAGATGGGCTTCGATCATCGTTGTTGCGCCCGGCAGGGGGGGACAATCCCGCCGGCTTGCCTGCCGGCTTGATTGCCGGCTTGCCTGCCTGCGGCGCATGCTGAAAAAGCCGCAGCAAAAAGCGGCTGCGGCTCTTTTTGAAAATCAACAGCAACAGCAACAGCAACAGCAAAGTCCCAGGGCGCTGCCCTGGACCCGCCAGGGGGGTGACCCCCCTGGACCCGCAATCCCGGCATGGGCGCCCGGAGTGCGGGGCGGCGATATGGACGAAACGGCGATCAGGGCGCTTATACCTTCCTGCCAATCCAGACAATGCGCCCCAGAATATGAATTTCACTGGGATGAACAGACTCTGCACTGTACAAGGGGTTGTCCGACTGGATGCGAATGCGGCCATCCATCAACCGCTGCAACCGCTTGGCCACCAACGATTGATCCATGCGCACCACATAGATGGAGGGGTCCAGGGTACGCAACTCCCGCATGTCCAACAGCAACAGATCCCCATCCCCGATGGCAGGCTCCATGCTGTCGCCCCGGGCCGTAATCAGGGCCAGTTTGTGGGGGTCCAACCCCATGGCCGCCCGCAACCATTCGGTCTTGAAAGCCAGGTGGTCAACAATCTGTTCGGACTGCACCGCCATGCCCGGCCCGGCACTCGCCTGCACCGCATAACGGGGTACCAGGGTAAAATGGGTGGCCAGAAAAGCCGCCTGCCCCTCGTCGCCCGGTCCCGCGCCCTCATCCTCATACAGATGCCGATGGTCGGCCGCCACCACCCGTCGCTGCAAGACCACAGCAGCCTCTTCCACCAGCATGGGCCCCCGGCCCGAGGCCAACCAGTCCGGTCGCACCCCCAGCGCCAGCGCCAGTTCCAACAACTTGCCCGGCTTGCGCACCCCCCCCGACTCGATCTCCCGGATGGCCGATTGCCCACTGTAACCAGCCCGTCTGGCCAACTCCTCCTGCGACAGCCCCAATGCCTTGCGACGCTGCATGAGACGCACGCCCATCTGTTCCATGCTCATCTCTCCTTCCGGTCACGCCACCTGCCCACCTCCTCCCGATCCCCCCAATAAATCATACAAAAACAAAATAACAAAAAATTGCACCCATTCCAACAAAAATTTGTTGACTTGCGGTGCCGTTTTTTTTATTTTGCTGGTTATGAAACGCTTGTCGGCTCGACAACCATGATGGATTTTTATCTTCAGGGAGACCACTGTCCATGTCACACCTCCCATCCCGTGCAGACCCCTTTTGGGGCCCTTCCACCTGCCAGATTGCCGAAGATTGGCTGTTTGCCTATGCAAATGCCCGCCATGACACGGCCCGGGCCAGCATGTGGCCCCATCTTGTGGAAGCCGTCGAAGAGTTGATCGCCGAGTCCCGGCACCTGTATGCCCGGCAAACATCCACCCAATAAAACTATTAAACCGCACCCAGCCTGGGAACGCAGTATTGCGGGTCCAGGGGGATCATCCCCCTGGTGGGGTCCAGGGGCAAAGCCCCTGGCGGGGTTGGGGGCAGAGCCCCCCTGTATTGTCTGCCCGAACCCGGCATTAAAAACTTATCTTTTAAATCG
>JAMOAX010000143.1:0-7309 GCA_039908555.1 Magnetococcus sp. DMHC-8 | reverse complement strand
CAGGGATGTCGGGCATCAGACAGCCGAACAGACCGAGGCGGCCAGTCAGGCCGGTCAGAAACGGGAGGCGACCAAACCGAAAGTGGTCGATCCCCATGGTGCGGAGGGGGTTGGTCAGGCGGCAGAGCGGGAGCAGATGGCACGGATGGCCTTGACGCTGGTCACCGGTGCGGGTCAGGAGATGGGTCAGGTGCCGTTGTCGCCGGAGGAGTTGTTGCGGCAGTTGGCGGGTCTGGGGATTGGCGGGGCGACCTCGACGGCGGGCCCGGTGCAGCCGGTGGTGGCAGAGACGGGGGCCCGGACGACGGCGGCCATCCTGCCCAGTGCCAGTCTGGCGCTCCTGGCGGAACGGTTGATGGCGGCTCAGGTCGGCAACCGGTCCGGCGGTGCGGTGGAGGCGCTGGACCCGGTGGGCCAGTTGTTGGCAGAGGATGGGGCGGTCGGTTCCGGCGCAGGCTTGCGGGCAGCGACCTCTGGCAAAGGGGGAGGGGTGACCGGTTCCGGTGCGCCATTGTCGACGGACTCGCCGCAGTTTGCCGACGAGTTGATGGACCGGGTGGGGCGGATGCGGGTGCTCTCCCGGGGGGGGGGCGGCCGAGCAGGTGCGGGTGACGCTGGACCCGCAGGATTTGGGGACGATTGATCTGCGTCTGCGGGTGGATGCGCAAAACCAGGTACATTTGTTGATCACCACGGAGTCGGATGCCACGCGGGAGCTGTTGCAGCAGCGGATGGCAGAGTTGCGGGAGGCCCTGGCGCGCCAGGAGATGGGGTTTGGTGAGGTCATCGTGCAGGTGGGGGATCAGCAGTCGGACAACCAGGCGGCCACCCGGTGGGGTTTTGCGGGCCAGCAGAGTGAGCAGGGGGGGGATGCGGGTCGCGGCATGAGCCCGGTGCCACAGGAGCAGCCCGCCGGACTGGGGGCGGAGCCGGGTCGGTCGGTCATCTCTGTGGACGGTGGCATGCACATTATTGTTTGACGACCGGTCTTGAATGGCGTGACACCCCATTGCAAACGGACGGGGCACAGGGCGACAGATTGGGACGGTCACGGGGCAGGTTGTTCACCTTTTTTGTAGAAAATACTTAGATTGGCTGGAGGAGAACCCGAATGGCTACATCCGCACTATTTGGTCCCATTCCGACTGTGGATGGTGCATCGGCTGGCAGCAGCTCGAGCAGTACCGCGAACAGTGCATCGCAGAGTGCCGACAAGTTGAAGATGGATTTCCTGAAACTGTTGACGACGCAGTTGCAGTATCAGGACCCGCTCAGTCCGGCTTCCAACACGGAATTTACCAGTCAGATGGCCCAGTTCAGCAGTCTGGATGCCCAGAATCGCGGCAATGATCTGCTGCAGCAGTTGCTGACGGCACAGGGCGGTGGGGCGATGAATCTGGCCGTGGCCTACATGGGCAAGCAGGTGGTGGTGCCCGGCAACCAGGCGGTTGTCCAGGGCGGGGCGACGACAGTACGGTTCCAGATGCCGGAGAATGCCGCCAACGTGACGGTGGATATTTTTAATCAAGGTGGCGCGCTGGTCAAAGAGACCACCCTGCAGAATGTGCCGAGTGGCGAGCAGGAGGCGACCCTCGCCGGGATCGGCGGGCCGGACGGCGCCTATACCTTTGTGGTTTCCTATGTCGGCAGCGACGGCAACCGCAGGATGGCGACCACCTTGACCTCCAGCAAGGTGACGGGTGTGGTCAACAACGGGGCTGGCAACATCATGCTGGATCTCAATGGTCAACAGATTGCGCTGACGGATGTGCGTCGTGTCGAGTTGGGCAACGCGGGCACGTCGGGTGGTACGGGCACGTCGGGTGGCACGGTTGCGTCGGGTGGCACGGGTACGTCGGGTGGCACGGGTACGTCGGGTGGTACGGGCACGTCGGGTGGCACGGGTACGTCGGGTTGACGGGTCCGGCAGGGTGAAAGAGCGAATGGGTATGGTTGGTCGCGGCGTGACGGGCCTGTCGTGTCGCACAGTCAACGGGTTCTAGGAGAAAAGTATGTCCATTACACAAGCCATGTATGCGGGTGCCTCGGCACTGACCAATCTCAGTGAGTCGATCACGGTGATTGGGAACAACCTGGCCAACTCCAATACGACCGCATTCAAGTCGAGCGCGGCCTCTTTCGAGGATGTGTTGATTCAGACGGTCGGCAACAGCGGGGCGGGGCGCGCCACCCAGGTCGGGACGGGGATGGGGTTGGCCGGTGTACAGCAAAACATGACCCAGGGCTCTTTTGCCCCGTCGGTCAACGTGACCGACATGTCCATTGATGGTAATGGGTTTTTCAAGGTTCGGGACCCGACCGGGACGGTTGCCACCAGCTCGACTGCCCAGCAGGACATGTTTTATACGCGGGCTGGCAGTTTCAAGCAGGATCGCAGCGGCCATCTGGTGAATGCCAGCGGGCTGATTTTGCAGGGGCGCAAGGTCAATGACCAGGGCGGTCTGGACACGATTGGCGACATTACGCTGCCGGGTCCCATCGACAAGCTGAATGCCCAGGCTACCACCCTGGTGACGGCGCACGTCAACCTGGATACCTCCACGCAGCTCATTGATCCCGGTACGACCTGGCTGGCCGATGATCCGTCCACCTATAATTTTTCCACGTCGGTGCGCGTGTTTGACTCGCTTGGGTTCGGGCACAGCATGGACCTGCAGTTTCGCAAGGAGTCGGATACCACCTGGCAGTGGCAGGCGGTTCTGCCGGCGGGTGAGTTGGCCAACGGGACGCCTGGCGATACGACCAAGCAGATTTTGTCTTTTGGCTCTCCGTTGGCCGGTGCCCCGTACGAGGTTGGCAAGCTGGTGTTTGACGACCATGGCCGGTTGTCGATGGAGGGTTCGGCGCCCATGGAGGTGACCTTTTCGCAGGGGGCCACCCCGCAGCAGATTCTGGTCGATTTTGGTCAGGCCGTGGGGACCAATGGTGATGCCACCAACGACTATACCAAGGACCGGTTGTCGGACCCGCTCTATGCTGCCCGGTTGTCTGCCGTGAAGGCGGACACCAGTACGAGCAGTGACAGCGGTACCACCAGTGTATTTGGTGGATTTTCCACCACCAAACTGGACCAGAATGGCTATTCCACCGGCACCATCAGCAAGATCAGCATTGATCCGACTGGCGTCATCAGCGGCAGTTACACCAACAGTCAGACCAAAAAGCTGTATCAGATCGGTCTGGTGGAATTTGCCGACCCGGCCGCCCTGGAACAGAAGGGTGGCAATCTGTTTGCGGAGACCATCTCTTCTGGTCAGCCCCTGCCGGGTCTGCCGAAGGACAGCGGTTTCGGCAGCATTGTTTCCAACGCCCTGGAGCAGTCCAATGTGGACATGTCGGGGGAGTTTGTGCGGATGATTGCCACCCAGCGGGGGTTTCAGGCCAACTCGCGCATTGTCTCGGTGGTGGATGGCATGATGGAGGAGTTGCTCTCTCTCAAGCGGTAGTGGGTGCGAGGCTGGCAACTTTTGTCAGTCAGGTGTTGCATTCTTCCAAATGGCGGGGTATCCTTACCGCCGTGAGGGTTGCCGTTCCTGTGCCCTTGCGTGCGGGCAGGGGTGGTGGCGTCCGGTGAAGGTGCCGGGGTGTTTGCCGCTCCCAAGGGAACGCTGTATGAAACAGAGAGGGAAGGGACCAGACCATGGCGGAAGAGGCAGAGAAGGCAGAGAAGGAATCGGGCGGTGGCGGTGGCGGGTTGCTGAAGATTATCATCCCGGTGGTGGCCCTGTTGCTGGGGGCTGGCGGCGGTTACATGATGGGCAGCGGCAAGGCGGAAAAGCAGGTGGAGGAGGTCAAGGCGCTGCAACCGGAGCCCAAAGCCGGGGAGGTGCCCAAGGACACCAAGGCCATGGTCGGGGACATGTACAAGCTTGATCCTTTTGTGGTCAATCTGAACGAGCCCAAGGGGAGCCGGTATCTCAAGGCGACCATCCAGTTGGAGATGAGTGCGTCGGATTTGAAATCGGAGCTGGATCGGCGTTCGGCCCAGATGCAGGACGTGATTCTGGCGTTGTTGACCTCCAAGACCTTCCAGGAGTTGCAATCCCTGGAAGGCAAGTTTCGTCTGCGGGAGGAGTTGCTGTCCCGCATCAACGCGCTGTTGGTCAACGGTACGATAGCCCGCGTCTATTTTACCGAATTTGTCATCCAGTAGCACTGCCCGATTCCCAGAATACGCCCATGACGCAGATCCTGTCAGAGGAAGAGATCAATGCCCTGATGCAGGGGTTGGAGGAGGGGGCCATCGACCTGGATTCCCCCAAGAGCAGCGCTCCCAAGGAAGAGAAGAAGGTCACGCCTTTCTTTTTTGGTCAGCGGACGGCGATCCGGGTCGGGGCCATGCCCGGACTCGACATGATCAACGAGCATCTGGCCTCCCAGCTTTCCTTCAAGTTGAGCCAGAAGGTGGGGCGGGAGGTGCACGTCCAGCCCAAGGCCACCACCAACCAGATTTTTGGACGATTTCTGCACTCCCTGGACCCTCCCATTTTTATCAATATTTTGCGGGTGGAACCCTCCCAGTCCATGAGCCTGATTGCCATCAGTGGCGATGTCATGTACCACGTACTGGAAAGTTTTTTTGGCGGTTCAGGCTCTTCCGAGCGGCCATTGCGCAATTTTTCTCCTTTTGAGATGAAGGTGATCGACCGGGTCATGGAAGTGACCCGGGAGCAGATTGAGCTGGCCTGGAAAAAGATGGATGCCTCTTTCCGGTTGGTGATGACCCGTTGGGAGAACCAGCCCCAGTTTGCGGCGGTGGTGCCGCTGGATGAGACGGTTTTTCTGATCACGTTTGGCGTGGAGGTGGGGGATACGGAAGGGACGTTGACCATCTGTTATCCGTCCGTCATCCTGGAGCTGTTCAAGCAGCAGCTCAGGGTGGGTTTTCAGCGGGATCATGTGGAGGGGGCCTCGGCCTGGATGGATTCCGTCTATCAGCAGTTGGGGATGGTTTCCCTGCGGGTGTCGCCGGTGGTTTCCCGTGAGACCATGAAGGTGCAGGACATGTTGCGTCTCAAGGTGGGGGATGTGATGACCCTCAGCCGCGACATTGCAGACGAAATGCCGGTGGAGGTGGAGGGGGTGGTCAAGTATCACGGTCTGGCGGGTGTCGTGGATGGCCGGCGGGTGTTGCGTGTGACCCGCGTACACGAAGAAGAGCCCTAGTGGCGCAACCAAACCGTACCCAGCCTGGGATATGTAGTATTGCGGGTCCAGGGGGATCATCCCCCTGGCGGGTCCAGGGCAGAGCCCTGGGACTTTGCTTTTGATTTTAAAAGAAAGCCGGAGCCGGTTTTTGCTCCGGCGTCCTCAGCATGCGCCGCAGGCAATCTGGCGATTTTGGAGTGGCTGGTACCCGTCATCAGGTTGGTTGTCCCACCAGCGGGTTCATGAAGGTTTCTTGGATTTGGATACTGGAGATACGAAATTGTCCGATTCTGGCGTCGAAGAGGAGGCATATCCCAGAAACATGGAACTCCTGATGGATGTTCCGTTGAATGTTTCCGTGCGTCTGGGACATGTGCGCATGCAGATCCGGGATCTGCTCAAACTGAACAAGGGTTCCCTGATCGAACTGGAAAAGGAGGCGGATGAGCCTCTGGAGATCCATGTCAACGACCGTCTCCTGGCTTATGGCGAGGTGGTGATGATCAAGGACAAGCTGGGGGTCCGCATCACGGACATTGTCTCCCTGGCCGAGCGGTTGGAGAATTTGCGCTGATGACCCGGTCAGGGGTTGTCGCACGGTTCTGGGTGGTGTGGTTTGCGTGGGTGGTCGTGGTCGGTCTGGCCGGGGCGCCGGTTGTCCAGGCGGTGGAGGCGCGGGTGACCTCGACGGACGGCAAGGCGGCACCGCCTGATGGCAGGGCTGCGCCGGCGGATGGCAAGGCGGTGTCGGTAGAGAGCAAGACCTTGCCCGCAGACGGGCGGGGTGGTGCGACCGATACCCGGATCGCCCTGTCCGTGGACATGCTGACCGAGAACCCCTGGGTCTGGAAGGTGAGTGCCGCCCTGCTGGTGCTGGTGGTGGTGGCGGTGCTCGTGGTGCGCATGGGCAAACGTTTTCGTACCCAGTGGCGGGGGGCCGGTCCCATCTTTATCGAGGATGGGCGCAATCTGGCCCCCGGGGTGGGGGTGCGGTTGATCCGGGTGGGGGCCCGGTACTGGCTGATTGGGGTTACCAGGGAGAATATCACCCTGCTGGCCGAGTTGACGGAGGATGACCTGCTGGAAGAGGAATTGGCAGCAGAGGAGGAACCGGCAGTGGATCTGGTGTTGCCCAAGGGCCGGTCTGGACGGGGTGTCCACGGGGATGAGCCGTCGCTGGTGGATCGGGGTTTGCGGCGGTGAACCCGGGGCGCAGAGGGTTGGTGTGGGTGGTGGTGTGGCTGGCCCTGTTGTGCTGGGCCATGCCGGGGTGGGTCTGGGCGGCTGACGTTACCCTGCCGGGGGTCAGTTTTTCCACGGGCAGTGTGACGGGCAAAGCGGACCCCGAGCAGGTCAGCATCGGTTTGCAAATTCTGGCGTTGATGACTTTGTTGTCATTGGCGCCCAGTCTGTTGATCATGGTGACCTCTTTCACCCGGGTGATCGTGGTCATGTCGTTTGTCCGGCAGGCGATGGGTCTGCAGGGACAGCCTCCCAACCAGGTATTGATTGCCCTTTCGCTGTTTGTCACCTTTTTCGTCATGGGACCGGTCATCGACCGGGTGCACGAGGAGGCGTTGCGGCCCTATCTGGACAAGCAGATTTCCGAAGAGCAGGCCCTGGAGCGAGCCCTGGTACCCATTCGCAATTTCATGGTGCGGCAGACCCGCGAGAAGGATCTGGCGCTTTTTCTGCGTCTGTCCGGGGTTCAGAAGGCCCAGAGTCCGGACGACGTGCCGTTGCGCCTGTTGATTCCTTCCTTCATGATGTCCGAGTTGAAGACCGCCTTCCAGATCGGGTTCATGATTTACCTGCCGTTTTTGATCGTCGACATGGTGGTGGCCAGTGTGGTCATGTCGATGGGTATGATGATGTTGCCGCCGTTGGTGATCTCCATGCCGGTCAAGCTGATTTTGTTTGTCCTGGTGGATGGTTGGGCGCTGGTGGTGGGGTCCCTGGTGCAGTCTTTCAAGTAGCGTTGTTCTCTCCTCCTCCTGTCGTCGTCGTCCGCTCCAATCGTCATAAAATACTTTTTATTATTACGGGTCTAGGGGGATTATCCCCCTGGTGGGGTCCAGGGGCAAAGCCCCTGGCGGGTCCAGGGCAGCGCCCTGGGACTTTGCTGTTGCCTTTTGGCGCG
>JAMOAX010000142.1:0-7399 GCA_039908555.1 Magnetococcus sp. DMHC-8 | reverse complement strand
TGCAGAGGGGCGGGTGGGCGGCATAGGTGTGGCGAGCCCACTGGACCGCACTCTGGCGCTGTTCCTCGGCAGAGCAGGGCAGGGCAATGAAAAAGAAGGGATTGATCTCCCCATTGGCGGTGGGCATCAGGGCCATCATGCGTTCGTACAGGGGCTGAAAATCCTGCCAGTCGCACACCTGCAACAACTGGTGCAACAGCGCGCCGTAGGCGGCCGGATTGTCGGGTTTGGCCGCGATGGCCTGCCGGTAACAGGAGATGGACTCCGCCAGTTCGCCCTGGTCCTGCAGGGCAAAGCCCAGGTTGCCGAGGGCCATGAAAAAGTCCGGCTTGATGGCCAGTGAACGGCGGTAGCTGGCGATGGCTTCCGGGATTCTGCCGCTTTTGACCAGGGCATTGCCCAGATTGCAGTGTCCTTCGCAGAGATCCGGTTTGACGACCAGGGCCTGCTGGTAACAATCGATGGCCTCGTCCAGCCTGCCCTGGTCACGCAAGGCGTTGCCCAGATTGCTGAGGGCCAGGTGGGAATGGGGATTGATGGCCAGGGCTTTTTGGTAGCAGTCGATGGCTTCTGCGTGCTGGTGGCGGGTCTGCAGGGCATTGCCCAGGTTGCTCATGGCCTCCAGAAAATCCGGTTTGATGGCCAGCGCCCGGTGGTAGCAGTCGATGGCCTCTTCTACCCGGCCCTGTTCATGCCGGGCCAGTCCCATGTTGTTGCAGGCATCGTGGGCGTTCGGCTGGATGGCCAGGGCCTTCTGGTAGCAATCGATGGCCTCGTCCAGTTGTCCGCGGCCCTGCAGGACGTTGCCCAGGTTGCTGAGGGCTTCGTGCATATCCGGTTGGATGGCGAGGGCTTTTTGGTAGTGGGTGACGGCCTCGTCCGGCCGGTTTTGTTCGTACAGGAGGTTGCCCAGACTGCACAGGGCCGGGGCGAAATCCGGCCGGATGACCAGTGCCTGCCGATAGCGATCTTCGGCCTCGTCCCGTCGGCCCAGGCACAGCAGGACATTGCCCAGATTGTTCAGGAACACCGGTTGTCCGGGGTCGGCGGTCACGGCCTTGCCGATCCATTCGGCTGCGGCGGCGTGCTGGCCGCGTTGATGCAGGGTGTAGCCCAGCAGATGGAGGGCGTCGGGGTGTTGGGGATGGGCCTTGAGTGCCTGACGGTACAGGGTTTCGGCCTCGGACAGGCGACCGGCCTGGTGGTGTTGCAAACCCTGCTGGATCAGGGCAGCCGCCGGGTTGGCTGGCCTGCGGCGGGGTGCGGCGGTGCGGGTCTGTTTCGGCGGCATAGGGCAAATCTTCATCCGAAAACGATTGCGGGTCCATGGGGATCATCCCCCTGGCGGGTCCAGGGCAGCGCCCTGGGACTTTGCTGTTGCTGTTGATTTTAAAAGCAGCCGCAGCCGCCTTTTGCTGCGGCGCCCTCAGCAAGCGCCGCAGGCGGGATTGTTGTTGACTTTAAAAGCAGCCGCAGCCGCTTTTTGCTGCGGCGCCCTCGGCAAGCGCCGCAGGCAGGCCGGCAGCACCCAACAGCCTGCTATTTTGCCATGATTGCCTTCCACCAGGCTTCGTTGTCCAGATACCAGGCAATGGTCTTCCGGAGGCCGGTTTCAAAGCGCTCGGTGGGGTGATAATTCATGGTGCGGGCCATTTTGGTGGCGTCGATGGCGTAACGGCGATCATGTCCCAACCGATCCCGGACGAAGGTGATCAGGCTGGCAGCGCTGCGACCGGCCACCTGAGGGGCGTTGGGATATCGGGTCGCGAGGGTGGCCGTATCGGCGAAGGCACGGTCCATTTCCCGGCAGATCAGATGGACGATGTCAATGTTTTTCCATTCGTTGTTGCCGCCAATATTGTACACCTCCCCTGGTTGGCCCTGCTGGAGGATCATTTCGATGCCCCGGACATGGTCATCCACATAGAGCCAGTCCCGCACATTCAGGCCGTCTCCGTACACGGGCAGCGGCCGGCTGTTGAGGATGTGGACGAGCAACAGGGGAATCAACTTTTCCGGAAACTGGTAGGGGCCATAGTTGTTGGAACAGTTGCTGATGGTGGTCGACAACCCGTAGGTATGGTGGTAGGCCCGGACCAGGTGGTCGGAGGCCGCCTTGCTGGCCGAATAGGGGGAGTTGGGGGCGTATGGCGTGGTTTCCGTGAAGGGCGGATCGTCTGGTCCCAGGGAGCCGTACACCTCGTCGGTGGAGACGTGGTGAAAACGGTGGGGTTTGCCCGGTTGTTCGTCGAGCCAGACTGTCTTGGCTGCCTTCAGGAGGGCATGGGTGCCCAGGACGTTGGTGTCGATGAAGGCGTCCGGCCCGTGAATGGAGCGATCCACGTGGGATTCGGCGGCAAAGTGGACCAGGGTGTCCAGCCGTTCGCTGCGCAGCAACTGGCAGACCAGGTCATAGTCGCGGATGTCGCCCTGCACGAAGCGAAAGGCGGGATGATGGTCCAGCCCCGCCAGATTGGTGGCGCTGCCGGCATAGGTCAGGGCATCCAGTACCAGCAGGCGGTCCTGGGGATGGTGCACCAGCCAGTGGCGGACAAAATTGGTGCCGATGAAGCCCGCGCCACCTGTGACCAGCAATTCAGCCATGTCTGCCTATCCTTTGCAACATGTTGCACAAAGCGACGCGCCAATGCTCGGCGGTATAACCCAGTGTCTGCCAGGTGGCGGTCTTGTCCAGGACGCTGAAGGCGGGGCGGACGGCCGGGGTGGGATACATGGCCGTGGTGATGGGCTGCAGGGCGATGGGGTGCAGCAACAGCCCGCGTGTCAAACCTTCCTCCTGGATGGCCTGTGCAAAATCGTACCAACTGGCCACCCCGGCGTCCGTCCAGTGGTGGGTGCCGGTCAGGGAGAGTTCCACCATTTTCCAGATGGCTGATGCCAGTCCTTTGGCCCAGGTGGGGGTGCCGACCTGATCCGCCACGACCCCCAGGGAGGAGCGTTCCCGCATGAGTCGCAGCATGGTTTTGACAAAATTGTTGCCAAAGGAGGAGTAGACCCAGGCGGTGCGGAGAATCAGGGCCTCTTCGCCCATGATTTCGCGTATCCGGCGTTCCCCCTCCCGTTTGCTGGCGCCGTAGACCCCCAATGGATTGGTCGGGGCATCGGGACGATAGGGGGTGCTCTGCCGACCATCGAAGACAAAGTCGGTGGAGATGTGCACAAAGCGGATGTGACGTTCGTGGGCGAGCATGGCCAGATGGGCCGGCCCTTTGGCATTGACGGCGAAGGCGGCATCCGGTTCCTGTTCGGCCTTGTCCACCGCCGTGTAGGCGGCGGCGTTGATGATGGTCTGGGGCTGGAGTTCCTGCACCACCTGGCGCAGGGCGATGCCATCCGTGATGTCCAGGGCGGTGCGTCCCAGGGCCGTCACCGCCATGCTGGCGGGGGCCGTGTCGCGCAGTTCCCGACCCACCTGTCCGTCGGCGCCGAGGAGCAGCACCTTCATGGGTAGCATTCCGCGTGGCGCAGGGTGACGGCATCGGCATCCTTGGCGGAGAGGGCGGGGGCGAGGCCGGGCAGCAGCGGCCAGTCGATGGCGAGGTCAGGATCGTTCCAGGCGACGGAGCGTTCGTAGGCCGGGGCATAAAAGTCGGTGCATTTGTAGGCAAACAGGGCGCGTTCGCTCAGGACGTAAAAGCCGTGGGCAAAGCCGGGGGGCACCCAGAGCATATGCTTGTTTTCCCATGACAGCCGTTCTCCCACCCACTGACCGAAGGTGGGGGAGGCGCGGCGCAGATCCACGGCCACATCGAAGACTTCACCCGCCAGCACCTGGACCAGTTTGCCCTGGGGTTGTTGGATCTGGTAGTGCAGCCCCCGCAGGGTGCCCCGGGTCGATTCGCTGAGGTTGTCCTGGACCATGGGGGCCGTGATGCCGCCGGCGGCAAACTTGTCCCGTTGCCATGATTCCAGGAAGCAGCCCCGGTTGTCGCCAAAAATTCTGGGTTTGATGACCATCACCTCGGCCAGTCTGGTCGGTATGAATTGGAAAGACATGGTGGTTGATTATCCCTCGTTCACGATGCGCAGGAGATACTCCCCGTAACCGCTTTTCCGCAGGGGAGCGGCCAGGTCGGCCAGCTGCTCCGCAGTAATGAAGGCCATGCGGTAGGCGATCTCTTCCGGGCAGGAAATTTTCAGGCCCTGCCGTTCTTCCATGGCCCGGACAAAGCTGGTGGCATCGGCCAGGGAGGCCGGCGTGCCGGTGTCCAGCCAGGCGATGCCCCGTCCCAGGCGTTCCACCCGCAGATCCCCCCGGGCCAGGTAGGCTTTGTTGACGTCGGTAATCTCCAGCTCGCCCCGGGCCGATGGCCGGACATTGGCAGCGATCTCCACCACGTCATTGTCGTAAAAGTAGAGGCCAGTGACGGCATAGTGGGATTTGGGTGCGACCGGTTTTTCTTCAATTTCCAGGGCGCGGCCTGTGGTGTCAAAAGTGACGACACCATACCGTGCAGGATCTTTGACACAGTAGCCGAACACCGTCGCTCCCCGGGGGCGTTGGGCGGCCTGTTGCAGGGTGCTGATCAAACCCTTGCCGTAAAAAATATTGTCACCCAGGATCAGACAGACCGGGCTGGCGCCGATGAAGGCCCGGTCGAGGAGGAAGGCTTGCGCCAAGCCGGCGGGATGTTCCTGGACCACATACTGCAAGGCGATCCCCCATTGGCTGCCATCGCCCAGGAGGGTTCGGTAGGCGGTCTGGTCGTTCGGCGTGGTGATGATCAGGATTTCCCGGATGCCGGCCATCATCAGGACGGTCAGCGGGTAGTAGATCATGGGCTTGTCATAGACGGGCAGCAACTGTTTGCTGACCGCCGTGGTGAGCGGGTAGAGCCGGGTGCCGGACCCGCCGGCCAGGATAATCCCTTTGTATTTCATGATGAATAGGCTTTCTCAACATCGGGTCGTGGCGGGAGGGGATCTCTTGCCTGTTGCCGGAGGAGGCCAACGGGCCGCCGCATTCCTTGCAGACTACCTCCATGGCCGCCGTTTGTACAGGCTAATTTCGGTGGACCGTCCGGCCTGGTGTGGTAGCGATGGGAGCTTTCGTTGGTCGGAGATAGGCAATGGCCATCTGTTTCGACATGCCGGAAACCGGCATTGCATTTGCATATCTCCGTCTGCCGACCCGATATGACGGACCGGTGTTCAGTGTGCTGGTGGGCCTGCGCAACCCGCCGTGAACAGTGTACATCGGATGGATAGCCCAAATTTTTTCTTGACATTGGCGGGGCATGTATGGCAAAGTCCGCCTAGTCGGAGAAGTGCGATCGGCGTTGAGGGTCGCATCGCATCGGGCCTTTTTTGAGTTTTGCCGGATAGGTGTCGGCGAAGACATCTTTGGTGAGCCGTGTCTTTTCGGGTGCTTGCCTGCCTTTTCCGTCTGGCGGTGGCGCGTGCGTCCTGCCGGGCGGTGCGTTCGGGTGGGGAGTTGTTCCAGTCAAGCTGGGAGCTCTTGTCGCTGAAGGGTCGCCCGATTCTGTCGTGCGTTTTGGTCGTTGTGGAATGCCTGCCGATCCTGGTCGGTCGGGCGGAAAAAGGGTGCCCCGGTGGCATCGGCGTTTTCTGTTGCTTTCCCTTTGGTGGAAGGCAGGGGTCGGGCTGGGGTTCCGTGCAGGGCCAGGCGGACCGAAGAACACTCGAAAATTTTCTCGTGCAACTGAACTTTAGGATATTGAAAGAAGGAGTTTTAGACCATGGCATACACTGACGGTCCCACTGTATTCGGCGCTGCGGATTTGGCTACGGCGAATGGAGGGAACCCTATGGCCTCCACCACGCTGGCGGGGCTGGCTGATACCGTGCTGAACGGCCTGAGATCGACGCAACTGATCACCCTGTCGGATACGCAGCTGGACGGATTGGCGTCGGGGTCGCTGATTGGCCTTGCGGACACCCAGTTGGATGGTCTGACCTCGGTAAAGTTGATAACCTTGTCGGACACGCAGTTGGATGGCCTGTATTCGACGCGGCTGTTGGCCCTGGCTGACACGCAGTTGGATGGCCTGTATTCGACGCGGTTGTTGGCCCTGGCTGACACGCAGTTGGATGGCCTTTATTCGACGCGGTTGTTGGCCCTGGCTAACACGCAGTTGGATGGTTTGAAGTCGACGTGGTTGGCAACGCTGGCTGACACGCAGTTGGATGGCCTTTATTCGACGCGGTTGTTGGCCCTGGCTAACACGCAGTTGGATGGTTTGAAGTCGGCGCAGTTGACGGGTCTGTCGAACACGCAGTTGGATGGTTTGTATTCGACGTTGTTGGTGGGCCTGGCGGACACCCAGTTGGATGGTTTGGGTTCGTTGCAGTTGGCCGATCTGGCGGGTACGCAGTTGGACAATCTGGCTTCGCTGCTGCTGGGGTCTCTCTCGGACACCCAGTTGGATGGTTTGTCGTCATCGGGGATGATAACCCTGGCGGACTCGCAGCTGGATGGTCTGCTGTCGACGTGGCTGGCCACTCTGGCGGGTACGCAGTTGGATGGTTTGTATTCGACGCGGATCTCTGCCCTGGCGGACACCCAATTGGATGGTCTGGCCTCCCAGGGGTTGACCTCCCTGGCCGCCACGCAGTTGGATATTTTGACCTCGGTACGGTTGGCCGGGTTGTCGGATACGCAGTTGGATGGACTGTCGTCGGTGGGGTTGATGTCGCTGGCGGACACCCAGTTGGATTGGCTGCGGTCGGCGCGTCTGCTCAACTTGGCGGACACCCAGTTGGATGGCTTGTATTCGACGCGGTTGAGTGCGCTGGCGGACACCCAGTTGGATGGTCTGAAGTCGACCCGGTTGCTCAATCTGGCGAACACCCAGTTGGATGGTCTGTATTCGACGCGGTTGACGGCTTTGTCGGACACGCAGTTGGACGGTTTGAGTTCGGTACAGTTGGCGGGGTTGGCCGACACCCAGTTGCAGGGGTTGATGGCCACCTACTCGGTGCGGTTGGCGGGCTTGGCGGATACCCAGTTGGATGGTCTCGCCTCGACGCGCCTGGCGGCCCTGGTGGATACCAAGCTGGACGGCCTGTCGTCAGTGGGCCTGAAATCCCTGGCGGACACCCAGTTGGACGGTCTCTATTCGACCCGTTTGTCCACTCTGTCGGATACCCAGTTGGATGGTTTGACCTCGACGCAGTTGAAAGGGTTGGCGGACACCCAGTTGCAGGGTTTGGCGGCCACCTACTCGGTGCGGTTGGCGGGCTTGGCGGATACCCAGTTGGATGGTCTCTCCTCCACGCGGTTGGCGGGTCTGGTGGACACGAAGCTGGATGGTCTGTCGTCGGTGGGCTTGAAGTCCCTGGCGGACACCCAGTTGGATGGTCTCTATTCGACACGGCTGTCTGCCCTGGCGGACACGCAGTTGGATGGCTTGTCGTC